>DAOVHJ010000172.1 GCA_030671945.1 Candidatus Heimdallarchaeota archaeon | reverse complement strand
CAGCATTTATTGTTGGTATACTGATGTTTTGTGTTAGTTGTTTCTCATTTGTATTATAGTATTGAATCAATCTGCAAAAATCTCTACTATATCACCATCTGCTAATATATGGTTTAAACCAACGGTTTGCCCCTCAAATTTCGCACTTGGACCGTATATTTTGGCTAGTTTAAAATGATCAAAGAATCTTGTGTGAATTATTTTTGCAACATCAGAAACAGTAGCTCCTTGTTTTAGAACGATAGGTTTATCGGCTATTCCACCATTTGGTTCCTTACTCTTAATCCTTACAAGTTCTAATTGTTGAAAAATAGTTTCTTGTAAGAGAACTAACCCTTCGTCTTCGGTTGCACTAACTGGAATAATAATGAATTGCTTCTCAAATAATTCTTTCAGTTTCTGATAACTTTCTTTAGAACCAGTCGTGTCTCCTTTGTTTGCAACAATAATTCCTTTACTATAAGCTAGGCTATAATCTAGTGCTTCAACTACATCTGATAAAGACATAGGTTTGAAGAATTTTAATGAGAAATTATAGATCCCAAGATCATGTAGTATTTCAATGATTTCTTCTCGAGACGCATCTACTTTGCTTTCACCAATTAGAATTGCTCCTCCAGAACCGGTTCTGCGAAGTTCAATCGGTGGTTTTTCTTTATTTACACGAATGCTACCATTATAGAGTTCTTCTATTAAAATATCCATTTGTTTTTTCGGGTCCTCAGAGAGATCTATCACGAAAACTATCAAGTCAGAGGCTCGTATTTGTGATAAAAGCATAGCTCCATTTTTAGATTCAGTACGTATATTTGGGAAAATACTTGGTAAATCAATTAATTGAATGATCGCTCCATCACAATCTAGTACCCCAGGTTCAGGTTTTTCAGTAGTATAAGGGTAGTCACCTACTTTTGTATTAGATCCTGTGAGTATTCTCATTAACTGTGACTTGCCAGAGTTTGCAACACCGATAAGAGAAACTTGGGCATCTCCTTCTTTTGGAATAACCCAGGTTGGACCTTTTGAGAGAGACTTTAGCCTTCTCTTATTCTCCTCTAAATCTGATTTTAACTTTACTAATCGGCTTCTTAATCGAGCAACCAATTTTTCAGTAGCTTTATGCTTAGGAACAAGGGATATGAATTTCTCTAGCTTGATGATTTTATCTTCTGTAGTATTTGCTTCATTATATTCCTGTTCCGCTAGTTTGGCTTCAGGACTAAGATTTGTCGACATAGTTAGGGTATGTACTCCTAAACAATAAATATTCTACAAGGAAGAAATGTAGATATAACTTTTTAATTCTTACCTCTTGCGAGATAAATCAATAAAAAAAAGAGAGTAGAGTGCGAAGTAAATCGCACTTAATAGACTAATTATCTTCGTCTTCTAATGATTAAACCGATTGCTGCTAACCCAAGAATTGTTGGAATGGCAATAAACCAGGTGAAACCAGGAAGTATGTTGTTATTAATGATTTCAGGGGGATTGTAGTTTGGATTTCTGAGTTTGAAGTCAACTTCACCATGTATGGTTCCAGTATCGAAAGAAGTGGAAGAATCATAAACTTCAATATCTATAATTGCTCTAATGTAAATTGCTGCTCCAATACCTGTGTCTGTGTAGCATATGTATCCATTTTCTTCTAGTGTATAAGTAGCTCCTGTATCATAAGCAACTTCTGGCATAACAGTCCCAATAGTAAGGTTGTTTTCAACTTGAACATTTGCTGCTTCTTGGAAGTAATAATAACCACCTTTTTGTTTTAGTGAAAATCCACCTTCGATTGCGTGGAAGATAAGTTCGTCTGCTGGAGGATCAAGGACATCCATAAGTTCATCCATATAAACACCGACAATGGTATCACCAAGGATCATATAGCCTTCGTAAATTCTCCAATCAGGTGTAATTGCTGGAGCCATTGCTTCTGAAAATCCATGTGGTATACCACCATAAAATGGTTCATCACCAGAAGTTATTGATCCAAAGAATCCATTGAAAACAATTGGTTCGGCACTTTTCTCTAGCACACCAGTTTCAAAATTACGGAAGTACATATCAGCCATATAATAGCATCCTTTTACATCTGTAACAACGATACTCATCATTGTTTCTCCAACAAGAGCATCAGCTTCAGAAATAACACTGTTCAAATCTGTTTGATTAATAGCGGCATAGAGATCACCAGTTCCAGTTACTGAAATATCAGCGATATCGACATCGAATGAAATAACATCACCGTTTGAGACAGGTAATGGATTGTATTCTTTGGAGTCCAATGAAATCTCAAAAGTAAATCCAGTGAAGTCTTGACCCATAAAGAAGATATCATCATAAATTAAGTGAGTACAAATTCCATCAGATTTTCTCCATGTACCAGATATTTCTCCAGTACCATTGACAAAGGTTACTGAGTAAGTATCAACTGTATCTGTAATTGTAAATCCAATAGCTCCTAGCAAAGCTGAATGAGTAGCATAGTCATCATTAATAAAGAATAATGCTGGACCATCACCAAAAGTTGAATTCCAATGTGGTAAAGCACCTAAGACTACGCTAGGTGTTGCTGAACCAGCTGGTATAATATAATCTGTGGAAACTAATCCTTCACCAACTGTAATTGTTTCATCTTCTTCAAAGATTAATCCCAATGCAAAATTAATGTATGTACCTTCAACACTTGGGGCAAATTCATGAGTTTCATCTACCCACATAACTTTAACGTAAACAGTATTGCCTGCAAAGTCTGGTAAGGTAACATTTGGGGGGTTTGCTTCTGGTGGGAGTACTAATTGATCGATGTTGTAGTATAAGGTATCACCGGCTACTACTCCTACAGAAGAATCAAAGTCTTGAGGAACCACTTGTGTTTGTTCTTGCACAGTTGTTCCCATCACAGATAATGCTGGTGAGAGCATTATCATTATAGTTAATAGTATAAAGGGCTTGTTCATCCTCAAAATTCTTTCACCAATTTTAATTTTGGATAGTCTGATAGTCTGGGTTTTGTTATAAAACAGTATCCATTGGGGTAAGGACAAAAGTGGATTTTCCTAAAATAACAATTTAATTAAATCTTTGTTTAAAAAAAGAAAAGAATAATGCGATAAAAATCGCATTTCTTAAGATCATTCAGTTTTCTGTTGTTATTTTTTCTTCTTTCTATAGACGATGCCAGCCACTGCTACAGCGAATATTGATG
The DNA here is from genome assembly GCA_030671945.1 of Candidatus Heimdallarchaeota archaeon. Lineage (GTDB taxonomy): Archaea > Asgardarchaeota > Heimdallarchaeia > JABLTI01 > JABLTI01 > JABLTI01. The sequence continues at coordinate 2,833 of DAOVHJ010000172.1, read as the reverse complement.
GTATTGCAATTATCCATGTAAAGCCTGGGAAGATGCCACCTTGTAAAAGTTCAGGGGGATCGTAGAGAGGATTTCGTAGTTTGAAATCAACATGTATTTCTAAAGCTCCTGTTCCTGATGCTGGGGATGCTGAATCATAATATTCTATTCCTACATCAGCTCTGACTGCAATTGCTGCTGGGATTCCTTCTGAGGTATAACAAATATATCCTTCTTCATTTATTGTTATTCTTGATCCATCATCATAAACCATCTGTGGTTGACCATCAAATAAGGATATAATTATAGATGAAGAATAATCGTAATTATCTTCAACATCGTAGGTTAACGTTTGTTGTAAGTAATAGAAGTCTCTCTTCTGAACGAAATCAAATCCACCACCAAGTGCATGATAAGTCATAGCGTCAGTTGGAATTGAAAACAACTCAAGTATGTCAACAACATAAACACCAAGCATTGTGTCATAGAGTTTCATATGACCTTCATAAATTTCCCAATCAGGGGTTACGAATGGAGCAAAATATGGGAAATATGTATAAGTAAGTATATCAGGAGACAGTGTTTCCGGTGAGGCTGATGCAGAATAATAGAATGGATGATTCGAAGATTGAATTACACCTAAGAATCCATTATAGACTATATGATCAACAATTTTTTCTAGCTGCTCAGTTTCAAAGTTATACATGTATACACTGCATGAATAGTATAAACCAATGACTTCATCAATGATGAGTTTTAGGAAAACTTTTCCTTCGAGGGTAGCTAAATCATCTAGAAAGCTGCTAAGACTTGTTTGGTTGATAGATGTATACAAGTCACCTGTGCCTGTTACTTCAATATTAGCGATATCCGCGACAAATTCAACATTGTCACCTACTGTAACTGGCAATGGTTTATACTCAACTCTATCAAGAGAAAGTTCAATTGTTGTATCAGTGAGATTCATACCCATAAAGAAGATATCATCAAATATTATATGAGTACAAACACCATCTGATTTTCTCCAAACGGCATTGATTAAACCAGTTCCATTGGTAACGGAAACTGAAAAAGTACTTGCTTCATTTGTAACTGTAAAACCAATTGCTTCTAACATGAATTCATGAGTTGCCCATGCATCATTTACCACAAAAACCATTGGAGGTCCATAAGATCCATTAAAGTGAGGTTCGCCACTTACACCTACAGCAGGGGTTGCTGCACCTGCAGGAATGATAAAATCAGTAGCTAATAATCCTTCTCCAACGGTAAAGGTTTCTTCTTCACCGAAAAGCAAACCAACAGAATAGAAAATTTTTGTTCCTATTGTATCTGGGTGGAAAACATAATTTTCATAAACTGCTTCGATTTTAAGAAAGATTTGATTACCAGCAAAATCTGGTAAGGTAACACCTGGAGTATCGAATCCTGGAGGAAATACAAGTTGGTCAATATCATAATAAATAGTATCGCCAGCTTGCACACCGACATCTGCATCCCAATAATTCGCGGAAATAGTAGTGTTATCATAAACTTTCATACCGAAAACTGAAATTATTGGGGTTAACGTTAACATAACAACTAAGAGTATTATGTATTTTTTCACTCTCAAAATTGTTCACCTTTGATTTATTCTAAACTATGCCAAGAATTCTTGACATGCTTATGACTTATAATTAGCTACTGACATTAATAAAGGGTTGCCCCTTTAACGTAAAGGAATAGAAGATGCAGATAAAATGATTTCATTAGAATTTCATACTTTATTTATTAGAAGTATTTAAGCTACTAATCTGTAAATACTAATAAATTAAAAGAGGCATTGTAAAAACATGCCAAAGAAACTAACTATTAGGCACCTAGAAAGGTGTGTTGGGTGTCTATGTTGTGTAATGGCTTGTGCTCGAGAGAGATTCAATACTTTATCTATAGATCAATCTGCAATAAGGGTAAAAGCAGCAGGTCAAACAGCGTATTATGCAGTAGTAGTTTGCAGAGGGTGTCAGGATCCAGTATGTTTACGAGCATGTCCTACAAATGCCCTAAGGAAAAGAAAAGGAGGAGGAGTAATTCTAGATCCATCAAAATGTGATGCTTGTGGGAGTTGCGAAAAAGCATGTATGATCGGAGCAATTAGATTAGATCAAAAGCTAGGTTTCCCAATAGTTTGTATTCATTGTGGGAAATGCGTTCCTTTCTGTCCGCATGGAATCTTAGAAATGGAGGAAGTAGAAGGATGAAGATCATTGATATTGATTTAACTAAAAGGAAAATAAAAGCTACAGATGACGGAAAGCTCGATAAATACTTGGGTGGAGTTATCTTAGCAACAGAGATCTTCACTAAGAATTGCCCACCAACAATAGACCCATTGTCCAAAGAGAATGTCATAGTTATAGCAAATGGACCATTAACTGCTGCTTTTCCAACTGCTTCAAAGACAGTGGCAATGTTCAAATCCCCATTAAACAATGAATTGGGTGAAAGCTATGCTGGGGGAAGAATGGCTTCAGCTTTAAGGTTCGCTGGATATGATGCTATTATTATTAGAGGAAAAGCAACTCACCCAGTGTATATAGCAATACATGATGATAGTGTTACTATAAAAAATGCAGAGCTATTATGGAATCTTCGAAGTGTATTCGCTGTTGGAAGAATTTTAAGAGATGCTGAACCTCAAGGTCCTGGTCGCAGAAGTTTCATAAGAACAGGACGAGCTGGGGATCGATTGGTTAAATACGCAAATGTCAATGTTGATAATTATCGTCACTTTGGACGATTGGGTTTAGGAGCTGTGTTTGGTTCGAAAAATCTCAAAGCATTAGTTATTGAAGGAACCAAAGATTTTGTTTTT
>DAOVHJ010000305.1 GCA_030671945.1 Candidatus Heimdallarchaeota archaeon | reverse complement strand
GTTCAAGCACAAAACCATTGAGAAACACAAAAGATCAGATTTTGACAACCAACTAATTCTCTTTGTTCATATGAAATTTAATTTCACCCATTATTTTTTCACCGACAAAAATTTTTGCCGTTTTCCAAATGGTTTTAAAATTAGTTTCCACAATAAACTAAGAGAATTATTTGCGGAGATTACTCTTGGAAATATCTATTCAGCTTTACTATTGGCACGAAGTAATGGGCCCATTGCAATTGTACTCAAATGGTCTATTGGAAATAAGTGAAGAAGATCTAATGATGCTCTTCAGTACTATTGAACCTTATTCTTGTACACCGGAATCATCAATCTTAGGACCAAAGTACTATAACAAGCAAATTATAATGACATATAATAGGAGTATCTGTGACCCTGATGCCAAGGATGAACGATTAAGATTAATGGGAACTGATGTTTGGTGTTTAATCTCCTGTAAAGAAGAATTCGAACTAGTTTTGCTAAGTATAATAGAGATTGTAAAAATAATTCTTGATATTGAATTTGAATCAATAGAAGAAATAAGTCAACTAGATGCTGCATTAGGTGAGAGATCAACACAAGCAATAAAAGCCGCTTATTCCAGATAGTTGTTTAAACTTAATTTAACTTGTAACAAGAGTAATCAAAATTATTATAATATTCAAATTTATTTTAATGAAATACAGAAAGACAGTCAATTATATGTGAAAATATTTTTGACTTGAAGTCGCTGGTCTTTAAATTCTAAAGTTAAGAAGAATAATGATCAGTGAATAATTCAAAAGAAATCTTTATTGAAAGATTCGGTGAGAAATTTGTTTGATATACTTCGATATGGACTTGATGTTGGCGAAAAACTTGGTGCTGACAATATCGAAGCACGTTATGATGATTTACAGCTACGAACACTAATCAAAGAAAACCAAAAAATCAAAGAAACTAATATTAATCGACGTAGTGGACTCGGTGTAACTGTTTATTATAAAGGTGTTTCTGGATTTTCTTATACTGCAAATCTAGAGAAAAAAGCTGTAAAAGAATGTGTTGAAAGTGCATTCGGTATTGCAAAAGCATCCTCAAGTATAGCCAAACTAAAACTTGATATTGAGAAAAGAGAAAAACCGTCCAAGGTTCATGATCTAAAATTACCGGTGAAAAAACATCCTAAGGATTTTGATTTAGGGTATAAAATAGATTTAATGGATCGCATTGAAACAGCTGCTTTGGCTGATGTTGATTGGATTAAATCTTCAATGGCATTATATGGTGAATTTTACGGCAGTAAATACTTTATGAATTCGGACGGAGATGAAATATCCTGGGAACCTTTAGTAATTGATTTAAGAGTAAGACTAACAGCTCCTGCAACAACTGGCGATTCACTTGTAAGAGGTGTAAATGGTCTTGGTGGATCTAAAGGACTAGAACTTTTTGACAAAAAAGAAAATACTCCTGAATTCTTGGGTAAGAAAACTCTAGAGTGGACGAAAGAGCAAAGAGATGCAAAAGCTGCCCCAGCTGGCAAATTTAGAGCTTTATGTGATCATCGTCTAAGTGGTGTCTTAGCACATGAATCCTTTGGACATTGCACTGAAGCTGATGCAGTTCTAACAAATAGTACCGTTCTCAAAGGACAACTCGATAAAAAAATCGGAACAGATATTGTTACAATTTTTGATGAAGGTACACCTGATCAACAATACAATGGATTTTGGTTGCCTTTTGATGACGAAGGTACACCCACAACAAAAACCGTTCTTGTTGAAAACGGTATTTTGAAAGGGTATCTTCACAATCGGGCTTCTGCAAAATACTTGAATGGTGATCTCACAGGGAATGCGAGAGCAATTCACTATCGCTTCAATCCGATACCTAGAATGAAAAACACCTACTTCAAACCAGGAGATCTTACAGAAGAAGAAGCAATTGAACAACTCAAAGAAGGAATTTATGCTATTCAAACTTCAGGCGGACAAGTAAATCCTACTCAAGGTACATTCTTATTTAAAGCTGTTCGAGGATACTGGGTTGAAAATGGTGAAATTAAATATCCAATTAAGGATGTCACAATAAAAGGCGAGCTACTAGCTCTTCTGAATAATGTTGAAGGATTAACCAATGAACTTCAAATAAGTTCAGGTTATTTTGGTGGCTGCGGAAAAGGTCAACAATTTCCATTACCAACTGGTCTTGGATCTCCAATGATTTTATTCTCAGAAGCAATGTTTGGAGGAGAACAATAAATGAGCTTTGATACATTAAAAGATGATTTATTATCTTTGACAGATGCTGGTTTGAAATATGCTAAAAGCAAAGGTGCAGAACAATCAGAGATCTTTGTTAGTAGTCAAAAATCAATCAACGTAACAAATCAATCAGGTATGATTAATGCTATTGATGGACGAAATGAGGGTATTGGTGTACGAATTGCTCAAGGCAAGAGACTTGGATTTGCTGCAATGAGTAGTTTAACTGAAAAAGCACTAAAGTATGCTATTGATGAAGCTATAAGTGTTGCGAAATCAGTAAAACAAGATAATGAAGGATTTGAAAAATTTGCTGATAAAATGAAACCAGCAAAAGATGGGATTATTGATCCTAAGATCATTTCATTATCCACAGAGGATATAGTAAATAATACAAGTAAATCCTTCAAAACCTCAAAAGAATTTGATCCAAGGATTATTTCAGCGACTGCACAGACAACCTCAACATATGAAGGATATGCAATCGCTAATTCTGAAGGAACTACTGGCTCAACAAGCTACACTGCTTACATCATGGTTAATTTTGTAACTGCAATGGAAGGACAACAACGTAAAAGTGCTTTTGATTTTTCAGTAACACGTAATGTTCCTGAAGACAAAGACATTGGCAAAAATTGCTCAGAAAAAGCTATAAAACTCCTTGATTCAAAACCACTAGGATTTACAGGTGTTCTACCAACAGTATGGAATCCAATTGTTATGTCCAGTTATTGGCAAACATCTCTAGCAAATTCAGTTAATGGTCGACAAGTCGTTGAAAAAAATAGTTACTTCATGGATAAACTTGGTGATAAAGTAGGCATCCAAGATTTAACAATAACCGACGATGGTCAATTACCAGAAGGCTTGAATACCTCAGAGATTGACTACGAAGGCGTTCCGAGACAAACCACAAATATCATTGAAAAAGGCGTTCTACGCTCTTTCTTGTATGATAGTTATTATGGAAGAATAGGCAAGGCAAAAAGTACTGGAAATGCAAATCGAGGGCAAGATTACGAAAGCACACCTGGAATATCACCGACAACGATCGTCATTCAACCAGGAACAAAAAGCTTTGAAGAAATAATTTCTGGAATTGATAAAGGTGTTTACATCATGGATTCAGTCATGGGTATGATGCATTCAAACGTAATCTCTGGAGATTTCTCAGTAGTAGCAACTTCTGCTTACTTAATCGAGAATGGAGAAATTTCACATCCATTGAAT
>DAOVHJ010000332.1 GCA_030671945.1 Candidatus Heimdallarchaeota archaeon | reverse complement strand
TCTCCACCGTGTCATAAGGAACAACAACTCCAGTTAGAGTATTTAATAATCATAAAATAATCCTCTTTAAAACGATTTCTAATCTTTCAACATATTGGAGAAATAGAATTTAGTTGAAGAAATGATGTCCCCCAGCACACTAACACTCCAGTATCACGGAAAAGAATTATTCTTACTCAACTGTGCTCTCTCGAGGCGGGAGAGATTATTCACTTCTTCGGTTTGAAAGCTGCTCAATTGTGTTGGTGACTCGGGTTGACTATTTCTTCATCGCTAAGCGGTTAGCTTGTGCTAGGAAATGAGCCGTTTAAAGTCATCTATATCCAATCGTTGCTTTCTTGCGAATCCAGTGTGCGCCTGTCCTTGCATCAACGGTCATTGCAAGTAAAAACCAGCTACCGTCAACCCTCTGGAAAGGCTTTGCCCTTCATCAATTATATTATTCGAAGAATTACCTATTAATGTTTACTAAATGTGAAAAATAAAGAAGAAAAAAAGAGAGAATCGAGGTGCAATTTATTCTATTGATGCACCACAGTTATTACAGAATTTATCGCCTGGTTTGAACATGGAACCACAGTATGGACAGAAGCCTTGATCTGGGATAGACTTGTAGGTTTTCTTAATTGCTTCCTCATGTTCTGGTAAGCCTGAGGATGAGACTGGAACTACTGCCATTGGTGGCTGACCTTTCACATCTAAAACGAAGACATCACCACTTTCAGGATCAAAAGATGCTCTTACTTTGCCGCCAGATCGAAGATCTACAATGGCATCTTTCACATCTTTTTCTTTCATTCCTAATTCACTTGATAATTGAGTGATACTAACTCGTTCATAGGACTTCATTGCACCTAACACTCTTTCTCTATTGTGCCTATAGGTGATGAGGTTAGCAAAACCAGATATAATCATTATACCGCCAGGGAGCATCATCCAAGGAGTTCCGGGAATATACCATGCTCTAACTAGTAGTAAGACAAGAGCAATAGTACCCCAAATAAAGAGCGCTAATCCAATTGCTACTGTCCAGATGACTCCATTTATTACTGATTTTTCAGTTTTAGCCATTTATAATCAACTTAATTTTTATTTCTAAATTTAATTGGATAATCCTTCGATTAAAATGTATCTAATTAATTCTGAGTAATTAGAGGAACCGAAACCTTTGAAAAGCATTTGCTCCGAGAGGGACTGGTTTATAAAACAAGGCAATAACCCCGTAGTACGGTGGTTTAATAGTAAATCCCAAGAAAGGTAATGGGATAGTCAATAGATTACTGAGGAGTATATCAAAAAACATGACAACACGACATTCACCTAATACTGCAACACAATTGAAAACAACAAATGAAGCTGGGAGTAGGAACAATGGGGATTCAACTAATATCCGAAGTAATCCGCTTTATCGAGGACAATTAGCATATCTTCGAGATATTCTTATGGCAGAACATCCAAATCTGGATGAAGAAATAGTGTCTGAACGACTTGACGTCTCCACTAATATTGCTAAGCTGCTTATAGATGATTGCCAAAAAAGTTGCGAAGATACCAAGGGTTAAGACTTTGTAAAGGTGATTGTTTTCAATCACCTACTATTTACTTTTTCAATAGATTATTCTTCTAGTTCTTTCAGAATTTCCTGCACTTCATCGGTTTTATCTTCCAAAACCCATTCATCAGGAATGAAAATATTAGCTGAAGAAGTTACTCGTATTGCTTCCTTGACATCTAAATCTAGTGTTTGAAGATCTATTTCCCCTGTCAATTGTGACGGCCTGAAAATACCACAATCAGGACAGTACCAACCAGAATTTACATCCTCAGGACGAGGTTTTTCATCATCAGTTAATTTTGCTACTACAAAATTCATTTTACGCTCACATTCAGGACAGGATGGTTGTTCGACCATATGCATCAATTCCTATTTTGTTTTTATTTTCTGTTATGATTGTTTCTGGTTCTTTTCTTAATCAAGGACTGTTTTACACATTCCAATGTACCCATTCGCTTCTGCTAGGGATTTTTCTAGTAAGCTTTTCAAATCTTCATCTCTTGATTCCACGGCTTCTTTTAATCCGTTTTGAAATGCTTCATTAGCTTGATTGAATAAGACTAAGGCTTCATCGAATTTTTCCTCATCCAAGTTAAAAATACCTTCTGCTTGGTGGAAATATCCTTGATAGTAATTCAACTGAGCTCCCCATCGTTTCACGACATTTGTATCCTCATCCCCTTTCGGATAATTGTCGATTGCTTCTCTCATTTCTATTGTAGCCAGCTCAAATTGTCGCACGGCACTTTTCGCATCATTCTTATTCTTGAGAAACTCGTTTGCATTTGCCTCAAACATGCTTGCTTTTAGCATATGGGAATAGGCATATAAAATTAAAGACTCCCTATCCTCTGTTGCTAATTCGCTTGCTCTTAAATAAAGCTTAGATGCAAGCTTACACTTTACACTACTTTCTGTGAATTTTCCTTCCCCTGCTAATTTAAAGGCTCGACCCCATTCTTTTGCTGCTTTATCATTAATTAGTTTGTTTAAAGTTGATTTAATAGTTTTATTTTGTTCCTCAACCCAGATACTATAGGAGGGGTTATAATAAGCTGCAGTTACAAAAGCTCGATATGCATTGAGGTGTTTTCTTTTTGCTAATTGATAATCTTTCCCAGCTTGTGCTTTTTGTCCTTGCAATCGATAAACTAATCCTTGTACAAAATTTGCTCGAGCATTTGCATTGTATATTAAAAGAATTTTCTTTGATTTTCCTACGATCTCCAATTCGAGAGTATATGAATTAACAGCTTCAATTAGATTAGTGATTTGTTCTTCAAGTCTTGTGCCTTTTTTCAAAGCTTGGCATTCTGACAATCTCCCTTTTGAATACATATCTAGTCTTTCTGCTTCTTGTTGAAATTCGATAGCAAAACCTGTGCTCATTCTTTGGAATCTACTAATCGAT
>DAOVHJ010000230.1 GCA_030671945.1 Candidatus Heimdallarchaeota archaeon | reverse complement strand
CTTCCAAAAGATTGCAGGAAGGGTTAGTGCAATTGCCTCTCCATTGATATTCTCAGGCATGATGTATCTGGGGATCAAAATGGCATTATCAGCCAATCACTCCTTTAGAATAGCTTTAGCAAGCATACTGTTGTTCTTCATAATAGGTGAAATTTTGGTTGCATTCATCAAGGATCCGTATAAACGATACGATAAAGGAGAACGAGCTCCGTATATCGGATTGTATGATAAGAAAAAGAGTGAAGAATAAATCTTACTTTCTTCACTTTATTTATTTCTTTTTTTAGGAGAATTTATTATAACCAATTCTTAATTGTATTTTATATTGTAGGACGTATCCAATTGAGCAGCTTTAAAGAAATTAAAGAAAAAGTCCATTCAAAAATAGACACAAGATATCTTTTTTCTCTTCTAGAAGAAATGATCGAGATAGATTCTATAATCGGCAAAGAAAAAGAGCTTGCTGTTTTTTTAGCAGAAAAAATACAAGATTTAGGTTTAGCAATTCAATTAGAAGATGTTGAACCTGATCGTCCAAACTTGTATGCTCAGCATTCATTCAGTAAAGCAGGAAAAACACTAACGTTCAATGGACATCTTGACACTGTAGAAGTATGTGGGGAGTGGACCCATGATCCTTTCATACCTGTGTTCTCCGAGGAGAAACTTTTCGGTCTTGGATCAGCTGATATGAAAGGTGGTATTGCATGTCAGATTACTGCAATCAAGGCCTTGCTTGATTCGGGAGAAGATATATCAGGAGCAATTCATTTTACAGCTGTAATAGATGAAGAAGGATATGGAATTGGAGCGAAAAAAATGTTGGAGAATCCAATATTTGGGAAAGGAAGAACAGATGGTATACTTATTGCAGAACCATTGTTTGGAGATACTGAAAAGAGTCCTCTACCTTTAGGAATGACTGGAAAAGTTCTATTTAAAATCCTAGTAAAAGGCGTCTCTGCTCATGCTTTTCGCCCAGAGCAAGGAGTAAATGCAGTATCGGATGCTTCTCGAATAGTTGGAATTATTGATGAAATTACAAAAACAAATACTTCTTTTATTGGCAACTATAAAATCCCACATGATTTTGATTTTGGGAAGAGTTCTTACTGTGTGTTAAAGATCGATGGGGGATACAAAACATATAGTGTTATTGTTCCGGAACACTGTGAGATAATCTTGAATCGTCTTACATTACCTGGAGAAACAAAAGAATCAGTAAAAAATGACTTTGAACAATTAATAACTGATCTAAAACTTAAATCCAAAGTAAGCATAGAAATCATTCCACCCTATTATAATTCCTACAAAATTTCAAAAAATCATCAACTATTCCAATCATTAGAAGCATCATATAAGGAAATATTATCTCAAACACCAAAAACAGCTTATATGAAAATGATTACAGATGCTAATACTTTCATGGGAGAAGGAGGAATACCTACAGTTCATTTTGGGCCTAAAGGAAATAATTTGCATGGTGCAGATGAACATGTATATATCGATTCCTTAGAAAAAACTACCAAAATCTACACTTCACTTTATCTTAATTTCCAGAATTAAGAAAAAATAATAAAAATTCCTCAAACGCCATTTTTAATGTTTGAAAAGGATGAACAAGTAATAGTTTTAGCTACACCCTTTAGAGTGCGTATATCATCCAAAACAATTTTTCCAATTTGAACTAAGGATTCTCCTCTGAGTTTAACCAACATATCCCATTCTCCAGATATAAGATGAACTTCGAAAACATTCTCCATTTCTGAAATTTTCTCTGCAACTAGTTGCTGTGAAATGTTATCTTGAGGATTATACGCTACAAAAACGAAAGCTGTTACTGGTAAACCAATTTTCGTGAAATCTTTGAGAATAGTAAATTTCTTTATGACTCCTTCCAGCTTCATTTTTTCAATACGAGTGTGAACTGTTACTCTTGGAATATCTAAATTTGCTGCGATTCTCTTAGTAGGTAATCGAGCATCCTTTGCTAATTCCTCTAGGATGAGTTTATCTTTTTCATCAATTTTCACTGTTAATACCCCAACATTCTAATTTCAAATGGAACTGAATTAAGAAAAATCTTTTGATAAATTGGACATTTTGATATCTAAGTGTTTGAAATAAGTACAATAATATATGATGTATAAGTAAATTAACCGATTTTTGTCTGAAAAAATAAGTCAAGAATAACTCTTGACCTATGTATCATTCCTCTTTCAGAGTTTCCTTTTTTTCTTCGAGATTAGAACCCTCATTATTGTATTGAGTGATTTGTTCTTCGTAACGTTTTATTTCATCCGAACTTCTATAAGTTATCAAAGAGTAAACTGAGAAACCAGATATTATTATGCCGAAACCAAACAAGATCCAACCAAAGGAATAACCACTTCTTCTGAAAATTTCACCATCAACTGTTACTGACATATCTCCTCTAATATAAGGAGTAAATATATCGAAATCAGTGATAATCGATGCAATATAAATATCAGTTTTCTCTGTGGCAACTAAATCAATTGTTGTTGGAGCGTACTCATTATAATAGCTATATTCAGTTGTATTATCCAAAAAATCATCTGCTAATTGTTCATAATCATTAATGAATTCACCATATAGTGTAGTATTGAAGTATTGTACGGAATAGAGTTCGGCAAAATCATACCAAAGTAATTGTGTATCTTCGAAAAATATGTCCCAGGCTTCTTCCGTGCAAACAAATCCAGCAGCCGTATATGAGGGATGATACGTAGACATTGTAAAGGTTATATTAACTTCATCTCCACTTGTCACAGTGTAAGACATGTAGTTACCATAGCCCATATCACCCAGGGATGGCAAAGGTGGTTCAACACCTTCAAACCAATCAATATCATCATCGATATCAAAGCTAAAGAAAGTCGTTGTTCTTGCCGGTTTTCTAACCCCATTTACAGGACCTACGACCAATCCAAAGGTGACGAATAATATTCCCATTGTAATCAAGAAACTTCTAATTTCTTTTAAATAATATTTCCAACCACCTGGACGTCTACCAGCTTGATATGGTATCTTGAATTTGTCCCCTTGGAGAAGTGACCAGGCTAAAGTGATTGATACTACAACAATGACAACTAAAACAATGGAAAAATTGATGGTACTTGCAGGAGTATTATAAAACCAAAATTGAAACGCTTGATTTTGTGAGATGATTGCGGGAGAACCTCTTCCAGGATCACTATAAGGATCAGCTACTATCAATGATTTAATGTAATAAGCGATAGTTAATTTGTTGAGTGTCTGGGAGAAACTTGCAAATACGAATTCCCAAATGAAGACAAAGAACAACCCAAACCAGAGGGGATTCTTAAACAATAATCCAACAAACATGAAGAATGCTCCATAAACAGCAGAAGCAACGAATGTTATTAGTAGAAACCACAAGGCCATATCAAAGTACTCGAATCCTCCGAATATACTAAATGATAAGTAATTCAGACCCGTAGCAATAACAGTAAAGATTGGAACTATAGATAAGTAACTAAAATATTTCACAATTATGAGTTCGAATCTATTTATTGGTCTTGAAGTTAAATATGTTATTGATTTATCACCTATCTCATCATTAAACATCATCGAAGCTATATACATCGTAAACAGAGGAATAATTATCCCGAAATATCCTAGGAACATGATGTCTGAATATAGTTTGAAATAGTCTTCAGCATCAATATATTGTGCTGTTAAAGCAATTATGGGTCCCGCAATAATTGGTAAAAGTACAAGTATATTAAAAATCCAAGTCTTCTTGTCTCGAATCATAGTTGACCAAAGCTTACTCAAGTATAATTTATATAATGAACCAAATCTATTTGACCGCTTGTGTTTTTTCTCATACTGAGTTAAATTAGTGTAAATTTCTTCCATTTTGTTTGCTCCTACCAACCTCTTGTAAGATATTCAAAGACTGCTTCCAATCCTGCATCTGGACTAGTCATCTCATAAATTTCAAGTTTATAATCAACAGCGATTTCCGGTATTAAGCAATAGAATTTATCTGGATCTGATGTCCGGATATCGATATATTCATCATTTAGAACATCCATTTCGATGTTCTGAACAAAATCATAATCTAATAATATAGTTGCTAGTTTTTTCCTTTCTTTAGTACGAATGCGAATTGTATGTGGATATTTATCCATCAAATCCCTGATACTACTTATATCTCCTTGTGCTATTGCTCTGCCTGCGAAAATTAAAAGGATATTCGAGGTTACTCTTTCAACTTCATGAAGAATATGACTGGAGATTAAGATATTCTTTCCATGATCCCTACCTAGTGATTGTATAAGCTTCACTAAATCTCTTCTTACAATTGGATCTGTTGATTGTAATGGTTCATCTAAAAATAATATCTCAGGATCATGAACAATTGCTTGAGCTATCTTAATTCTTTGCCTCATACCTTTTGAATAACCTTTAATTGCACGATCCATACTTCCTGTTAACCCTACAATTTCAATAGCATCTCTAGCTGCTCTCTCAGCTTGTTCTCTTGGAATTCCACTTAATCTTGCCAATTCCCGAACGAATTTGCGACCAGTCATCCATTCCAGAAGCTTTTCTTGTTCTGGACAAAAACCAATTCTCTTCAAAATTGCGGGATTATTCCAAACTTCATGTCCCTCTACAAAGATTTCCCCTGAGCTTTGTCTAAGTTGAGCTGTAGCAATGTTTAGAAAAGTTGATTTTCCAGCACCATTCGGTCCAAGAAGTCCAACTATACCTCTATCGATTTTTACAGAAATCTTGTTCAAAGCCATTACTTCTTTATACCATTTGTTCAGATCATACGTTTCAATGAAGTAACTT
>DAOVHJ010000159.1 GCA_030671945.1 Candidatus Heimdallarchaeota archaeon | reverse complement strand
TGTCCCTTTCTCGTTTAACACGTAAAGACATGGATTTAAGAGAAATAAATCTTAGTGAGCTTGTTAAAGAGATTACGTCTGATTTCCAAACAAATGAACCTGATCGTAATGTAAAAGTTAACGTGGAAAACAAAATCAAGATTTTAGGTGATGTTACATTAATCAGAACAATTATGGAGAATCTTTTGGGTAATGCTTGGAAATTCACCTCTAAAAAACAGAAAGCAAGGATAGATTTTGGCAGAAAAATCATAAATAAAGAAGAAGTGTACTATATTCAAGATAACGGTGTGGGTTTTGACATGGCTTACAAAGATAAGCTATTTGCAGTATTCCAAAGACTGCACACATATAATGAGTTCAAAGGTACTGGCATTGGTTTAGCTATAGTTCAAAGAATTGTTAATCGACATGGTGGTCGTATCTGGGCCGAAAGCGCAGTAGGGAAAGGAGCAACTTTCTACTTTACCCTATCAAAAGAACATGCAGATGAAGAAATAATAATGTGATGGCAATGAGAAAACTAATACTCCTAGCTGAAGACAATCCTGATGATGTATTGCTTACACAAAGAGCATTCAAGAAGAGCAATATTGCTAATGTACTAATCGTTGTAAAAGATGGGCAAGAAACCTTAGATTATTTATTTGCAGAAGGGAAATATGAAGGGAGAGATACAAGTATAATGCCTGAGGTAATCCTCCTCGATATCAAAATGCCTAAAATGGATGGGCTAGAAGTTTTGAAGGTAATCCGGGAAGATCTACGTACCAAACACTTGCCAGTAGTTATTCTGACAACTTCAAAAGAGGAAAATGATATCGTGAAAAGCTATTGTTTAGGAGCAAATTCATACATCATAAAACCAATGGATTTCGATCAATTTGTAGAAGCAGTTAGACAACTTGGTCTTTACTGGTTAGTTTTAAATCAGAAACCAAAAACAAAGTGTAGTGAGTAAAGGTGTTTGATAAAACAAAAATACTTTACATTGAAGATTCAGAGAATGATGCTGTCTTAATGACTCATCATCTGAAAAGCATCTGTCAAAATATCCAATATAAAAGAGTGGAAACAAAAGATGAATTAAGGAAGATTCTGAAAAAAGAGACATGGGATGTAATAATTATTGATAATGCTCTACCATCAATGACAGCTTTAGATGCAATAAGTCTAATAAAAAAGAAAGGAGTAGATACACCCATGATTTGTGTTTCTGGATCAGGAATGTTCGATATAAAAGATCAATGCATTGAAGCTGGGGCAAAAGCTTTCATTTTAAAAGATAATGCTGAAGAATTCGTTAAGGTTATAGAAGAGATATTAAAACAATGCTTTGGTTAAAGCAATAAAAATAATAGTAAGAGAAAAACCAGGCAAGAAAGAAAAAGTAGTTGGTTCTTACCTGAGTTTTTCTTTAACTTTTCTTGATTTTTTGAGGGATATTCCAGACCAATTAAGTGAGCTTTACACTGATGCGCCACATTGCTGGCAGTATCGGGTATCCTTAGGTGTTAACGGTGACCCACAAGATTGACAGAAGACTCCATCTTTTCTATCAGTTGTAGATAGTTCAGTTACTGAGGTATCTACTGATACATTTCCTGAAGTTCTCTTTTCTTGTTTTGCATTGTAAACAGTAACATGACCAACTCTTATTCCCATTCCTGTTGTTCCAAATAACAGAAGAACAGCCATAATTCCTGCAGCAATAATATGTCCCCAAGGTATTATTTCTATATCAATAAGAACTTCAACATCATACGGATTAGTATTAAATATTATGAAATAATAAGTGCCATCATAATCCACTTGTAAATTGTTGGTTCTCACATATGAATCATCAAAATAAAATGTTGAATTCAAGATTCCAGGTTCTGATCCATTAGTTGCTACCCATTGTTCAAAGTCGTTCTCACGCATGACGGAGAAAATCACATCTGCATCATCATAATAAATACTCAAATTCTGTGCATAATAGTAAATATATAATCTAGCACCTTCATTGATTTTGAAATTAAAAATTATGTAATCATTTGGGGCAATTTCCTCACTGTATGCATTGTAGGTTTTTACATTTCGACCAATGTTTATCCCTTCAATAGCTCCAACGATTAAGCTGCCAACTATTAATACCATCATAACAACTGCGAAATCATTGATGTATTTTTTTCTGTTGACCATTTTTATTCGTCTCCTCTTGAAAGACCATAAATAATAAATACTATTAGTTACTACTTGAGTAGTGACCTTTAAATATGTATGCGAATATATTATATTTAAAGAATTCCTTTCGAAGGAAAGAACATGATTAGTGGTAAAAATGCAAATCGATGAAAAACTAGTTGAGGGCCTCACAAGAATAGGATTGCAGAAATATCAAGCACAAGTGTATATAGCAAGTGTAGTTTTAGGAGACGCAAGTGCTTATCTTATCGCAAAAGAATCCGGTGTTCCAAGATCCAAAGTTTATGAGGTATTAGATGGTTTAGTTGAACTTGGGTTCATGTCCAAAGTTCCTTCGGATAAAGGAATGTTATTCAAAGCCTTACCTCCTGAGAACACTATCGATAATGCCATTTCTAATATTGTAAGTACTATTGATGGTGTGAAGAAGGAAATTAAAATACTTCAAAAAGATCAAATAGGCAAATCATCCGATCCACCCATAGTAATTTTCAGTAATACTAGTTCTTTGCTAGAGATGCTTGAGGATGGAGAGTTCTACGAGTCTTGGATAGACAATGCTTTAGAAATTGCCATGGATTTGCGAAAGCTCTTATCGAAAAAGAAGTGCGAGATACATACTATTTCTAGTTCGGCACCATTATCTTTTATTTTAGGACCTGTTGATTCATATTTCATTCGTGGTCGCAACGGTTCTTTGTTTATGATTAAATTTTCCAATAATATAATGCAACAAATCCTAGGAATGGTCGAAAAAACCAAACCCGAAACAAAAGAAGAAATTTCTAAAGATAGTGGAGTAAGGATAATTCGCGAAACTGCTATTATAAGTTTAGTAGACAAAATCAAACTAGTTATTCCAGGATATGATTGGAAGACAGAGAAAGTTCTCTTTTGGGGTACAGCTGAAAACATTTCAGGATCGTTTACCAGTAAAACACCTTGTGATTGCTTCATAACTGAAACTCGACTTTTAATTAGTGCAGATGATGGGCGTGTCTGGGCTCGAGCGTTAAAATTCATACAGAATATGGAATTAAAAGATAGTACCATTAAACTCACTTTTGGGAAAGTTGGGGGAACAGAAGTTCTTACAATTAGATCTATTGCTTATGCCATCGTTATTAGTAATCTTATAAGTTACATCTTGAAGAAGAAATAATTATGAGCAACAAGGGAAACTGTAAATAACTCTTAGATAGATTATTTTTTAGTTGAAGGGTTATTACAATGATTCCTAAACGTTCACGAAAATTAGGCTTTCTTGTTACTCATGGAACAGATACCATGTCATGGGGATTAAGTGCAATCAGATATATGGTGAAGAATTTACCATCAAATGTAGCAATTACCGGGTCACAAGTCCCTTTGAGTTTCAAATTTTCTTCCTCAGATGTTTATCCAAATATTGAAAATTCTATAAAATTATTGACACAATTAACCGGACCAGAAATTTTCGTTGTTTTCAATAATGGTCAAGCAGCTTTCCAAGATGCTCTTTGGAAATTTGACAAGTGGTCTCCAGATGCCTTTAGAGGAGAGGAACTTGCGAAAATAGCCCTTGATGAAATCATCATTCGAGGGAGAGCTTATCCACTAAATCTTAATCGAAAATTGGATAAATTATACTTAATTAGGACTGGCGGTACTATTGAATCTGAGGAATCAAAAGAAGGTTTCCTAACTCCTACTGGCAATTTAATTACTGAGTTTATTACTGAAAAATTCAAACCATTTTATAATGAATTTATTCCAATTTCTCTAATGGCTGTTGATTCTTCAGATATGATTCTTGAATCTTGGAAATCAATTGCAAGAAAAATTGCTGAAGAATGTCAAAAAGCAAACTATACAACTTTCTGTGATGACAATTTCAATCTGAAAGTTCAGATTATCTCCACATCACCCTTAATGACAGAGCAAGATTACTTTGATGCTTTTGAAAAAGCTGATGGTATCATTTTGAATGCCTTTGGTAGTGGAACGATAAACATAGAAAAGGGATCAGGATTTTCACCGTTACCTGCTATTGAAAAAGCAATGGCTGATGGCAAAGTAGTTGTTATTGCTTCCCACACTCCTTTTGGAACGCAAGATTTCATTTACCAAAATGCTTGGGAACCAATTAGAGTAGGAGCTGTTCCTGCGGGAGATTTCAGTATTGCTCATTGTCAAATAAAATTATCATATCTTTTAGGTCATAAAAAAGAAATCGAAAAAGTAGCGAAAAAACATAAAATACCACTAAGTATTCTCATTAAAATCGCATTTCTTTCTGGTGTTGATTTTAGGTCATATTCTAGTAGGAAAAAGTTTGAAGATTTAATAGAATATCAAATCCCTCTAAAAGATCCATTCTTCAATTTACCTTTTGAAATGGGTCTTCATAAAATCATTACTTTTCTCGAGAGAAAACAAACACAACAAATAACCATTCAATCAATAGAAGCTTTTGAATTAACATTTGAAAAGTACCTCAAAATTCCAAATAAGAGAAACAAATGGGCAATAATTTTGAAACCAGATACCGTTGTCGGATCCAATAAATGGGGAGAACTTGTGGATGCATCTAAAAATCTAGCAACAATAACAAATGAGCTTTTAGATTGGAATATTGTTGTTCTCGAGTTATCTGAGATTAATTATCAGCAGTTACTCAAGAAAATCGAACAATTATGTGATAAAGAAACCTTTGGTGATTTTCTCAGATCCTTTAGGTATGTTGTTGTTGAAGGTGGAAGACAATCATTATATGATTCTGATAGTTTTGACCAAGTGTCTAATGGCAACTTAACTAAGAAAGATTATCTTCATTTACTTAGAAGTATCATGTTTTCAAGAAATAAAGCAGGATCAAATCCAGCACTTTTTCTGTGTTTAGGACATCAAGGATATGCTGAAATGCTTCGAGATTATTTTGTGCAATTAGTTAAAGACAAGTATAAAATTGGAAAATTACTGGAGAAATATGACGTTAAAGCAAAAGAGCATTTTCTCGAGATAATAGAAAAAATCAACTCAATCGGAACCAGTATCACTGTTAGGAGAAGAAACAAAGAGGTCGTTGCTTCAAGTTTCAAAGATCAATACTTTGCAGTAAAACTAAATGAGCTCCCTGAAATTGGATTAAAGAAATTACTTATTTACAAACCTTCAAAGAATATTGTTCCAGATGAATTGCTAAAAGCATATCAAAAAATTGCCAAACTACATGTTGGTTTACTTGAGGATTTCTACGAATTGGAAACACTCGACATCGCCATGCTTCATGGTGACGAAGTGAATGAGGAAGCAATTTTGTTTCTAAACTGGGCATTAGATCTTTTAGCTAAATTCTCAAGAGCACATTACAAAATCCTACAAAAGGAAACACGATTATGTGAAATTGCTAATTTGCCTTTTGGAATAGAAATACCCAGTTCAACAGCTTATAGTATAGAAAAAGATAAACAAGATATACTAACTGAAATAGCAGGATTAGTTATTTATTATTACAACCCAAATACAGGGATTGTAAAGAGAGATTATACCCTACAATTTCACCCAGAGCTATTTGAAGAAATTAGGATTCTCCAAAAAAGAGATTTTGAAAGCAAAACCCTTCTGGAATTATCAGATGGAATACAACTCTTACTTTCATGCTTACAAGCCGGTTTCATCGAAACTTCAAAGAAGTATTAGCTTTTCTCTTCTTCTTTCTCTTCCTCAGTTGGTTTTTTTGCTACTAACCAAACGTATCCTCTCAAATCTCCTGGTCTGAGAAGTCTTTCATCTTGACCCACACTCATAAGTGTCCAATCTTCAAATATCTCTCTTAATTCCTTTTCAAGGATGAATGTCATAGGTGGATCAGTTTCAAAATGTGGCAAGATATTTCCTGAATAAGCAACATATCCGCCAGGTTTCACTGCTGCAGCTATTTCTTTTAATTTAGGAATAGCTTTATCAAATAAATACTGAAGAACTTGCATAGCAATAATAATATCAAAGCTTTCTGCTTTTAAAGGAAAGTCCGGGATATTCTTCAATTCTGTTTTAACTTGTTTTTCATATCCAAGTGCTTTTGCTCTTTTGTTAGTTATTTCTACAGCACTTTCTAGTGCATCAACTGCAAAGACTTCACAACCTTGTTTTGCTAGAAAACAAGCATAGCGACCATCTCCACAACCAAGATCAAGGGCTTGTAAACCCTTACCTTTTCCATAAATACTCATACCTATTACTTGAACAGGTGGAGT
>DAOVHJ010000223.1 GCA_030671945.1 Candidatus Heimdallarchaeota archaeon | reverse complement strand
TGATCCCTTAGCAGCATTTCTTGATATTGATTGTAGAATGGAAGACCTTTTCCCAGAAATATATGTCGCACCGTTCAATAGATTTCAAGAAGAAATTATAGATGATAAAAGTAAATTGTATAAATTTAAACCTGAAATAATCTTCTTCTTCATTGAGCTTGAATCTTTATTAGAAGAAAACTTCCTTATTGATTTCACTCGACTCAAGGAAAAAATCATTGTAGAAGAAATTGACAGAGTAGTTGAATTACTTAATGATCTGTTAGCAAAATTAGCAGAGAACACCGATTCAATGATAGTTTTTAGTAATTTTATTTCACCAACCTTTTCCCCAATGGGAGTTTTGGATAAAAAAAGAGAAATTGGTATGAAACGATTTTATAGAATGATCAATGATAAATTAGAAACTCAATTCCAAAGTGATAGTACAATATTCATTTTTGATTTTGATGAAACCGCTAGTAGATTCGGGAAAGACGAATACATCAATTATCCAATGTATTATCGAGGATCACTATTACTAAGTGAGAAATTCCTACCAGCAGTTTCCTATGATTTGATGAGTTACATCAAACCTTTGAAAGGAAGAAATAGGAAATGCATTGTACTAGATTTAGATAACACTTTATGGGGAGGTATAATTGGAGAAGACGGTTTGGATGGGATCAAACTTAACATCAATTATCCAGGGAACCATTTTGTAGATTTTCAAAAAGCAATATTAAGTCTCTTCAAAAGAGGGATAATATTAGCTGTAAACAGCAAAAACAACGAAGCAGATGCTTTAGAAGTCTTCCAAAAACATCCTTACATGCAGATAAAAGAAACACATCTTGCAGCTCATAGAATTAATTGGAATGATAAAGTACAAAACATGATTGAGCTTGCTGAGGAAATTAATATTGGATTAGACAGCATGGTTTTCTTTGATGATAATCCAGTAGAACGAGTAAGAGTAAGAGAAGCATTACCAGATGTCAAAGTAGTCGATCTGCCGAAAAGTCCCGCTCTTTACAAGAAAACTCTCGAGCAATTAAATGATTTCAACACCTTAGCTATAACAAAGGAAGATTTGACTCGAGGGGAAAAATACTATTTCAGAAAACAAAGAGAAGGCATCCGAAAGAAAGTACAATCCATTGATGAGTTTATCAAAACTTTGGAAATCGTTGCTACCATCAAGCTGGCAGATAAATTTGCTCTGCCCAGAGTAACCAGTCTAATAAATCGAACCAATCAATTTAATGTAACAACCCGACGTTATACTGAAGCCCAAGTTGAAGCGATGCACAAAAAGACAACGAAATTTAATGTTTACATATTAGAGATAAAAGACAAATTTGGAGAAGAAGGAATTGTTGGGATTGCTGTAGTAAACAAAGAAAATCAAAAAGTATGGCAAATCGATACATTTCTAATGAGTTGTAGAGTGATTGGAAGAAAAGTGGAAACAGCATTTCTAACGAAAATAATAAATGATGCAATAACTGCGGAAGCACAAGAAATAAAAGCTGAATATATACCAACAAAAAAGAATCCTCTGGTAAAAGACTTCTTTAAAGATCACAACTTCGATCTTGAAGAAGAATTAGCAGATGGAACAATAAAATGGTCCTATAAACAAATGAAGAAACCCATAGATTTTCCAAAATATCTGACGGTGAAAGAAGATTGAGCGAAAATAACCACGATAAAATCAAAGACATTGTTAGTAAAATACTACTAGTCGACAAAGAAGAACTCACAGAAAAAATATCAAGAAAAGATTATGAAGCTTGGGATTCCATGACTCACCTGGTCATCATTTCTGAGCTAGAACAAAACTTCGATATTATTCTTTCAGATGATGATATTATTGCAATGAATACAATAAGTGATATTAAGACTATCCTTGCAAAATATGAGGTTAGTTTTTAGTATAAAACTGAATGAAAACTAATAGTAAATTTAAAATAGGTAATAGGAAAAGACCGACCAAAGAGAGTGAATAAAATTGTCAGAAGATGAACTGGTAGAAGAACGAATATATACAATTCCCTTCTATCCGAAGTTGAAATTATCTACTCGTCAAAAAAGAGCCCCAAGAGCCATTAGAATTATGAAGCAATTCATCTATAGGCACATGAAGGCAGAAGACATTATAATTGATAATGAACTAAATGAGTTCATTTGGGCTCGAGGTATTCAGAAACCTCCGAGAAAGGTTCGTGTGCGAGCCATTAAAGATGATGAAGGCATAGTAGAACTTTACCTTGTTGAAAGAAAAGTTGCTGCTGAAGCACGAGTCCCAGAGGTCAGAAGAAGACCTGGTCGTGGCGAATTACGCCCACCCGACGAAGAAGATATTGAAGAAGAAGAGGATGAATAATTCACCTCTACATCTTTATTTTCTATTTTTTTCAATCTAGTACGATATAATCATTTTTACAACATCCTACTCATTCACGAGTAGCTGAAAACATTATTTATAATTGCAGTGAGATGAATATAAAGCATATAAATCTGTAAGTCTCGTATTGGGTGACATTAGTGGGTTCCACATTTACTGAAAAAACGGATCTTCAAAAGAAAGAAGAATGCTCTGAAAAATCCAAAGAGAATATCAACAAAGAAGACGTACGCGATCTTCATACTGTAGAGCATTTACCGGAAATGAAAGAACATAAAGGGAGAACAATTACCATAGAAATTGCTGCAGGAGCAATTCTTGGAGGTCTTAGTGCACTTATAGGTTTTATTTGGGATGCAACTTTAGAATCCATCTTTTGGGGGCCATCCTTTGCACCTGGAATGACTTGGTTAGATATAATGGCTGTCCCTATGCTTGTAGCCTTTTTCGTTTTTGGGATAAGAAGTGGTTTAATTTCAGCAGTTGTGGGTTGCTTAGCAATAATGGCTTTTCCTGGTGAACAGGGTATTGGTTGGCTTTCTATGTGGCCTAAATTCATAGCTTCGTCCATTATGTTTGTTATACCTTGGATAGTTCTCAAAGCATTTTCAAGAAAAGAACGGACAAATAATTTCTTTAAGAAAATCGAATATTCATCTTCTACCTTCAAACATATAGGTGTTTATGTTTTCTTAATGGTTCTAGCAATTCTAACTCGACTTACTGTAATGTTTCTTTTGAATGTTCTACTTTTTGCCCCTGCTTTCATGTATTTGAATGGTTGGGCTCCGAAATTCGTACATGTTTTTGATTCGGATTGGACCGCTGTTTTGTTGGGATTTGGTGGTGGATATGCAGGATGGAATGTCGTTCAAGGCATAACCGATGCTACTTTTTCCTATCTTATCGTGTATCCAACTAAATTATACAAAAGATTCTCTACTTGGTGAAAAAGAAAATCATTTTTCACATGAATTATCATTTGAAATTGCACTAAGGGAAAGCTAATAATACAATGAAACTAACGAAACTTCATAATCTAAAGATTCAAAAGTGAAGAATTATTAAATAAGAACGCACAATACTTTTTAGTTAGTTGTGAATATGCTATATTTACTTAAACTATTATCTAAAGGCGCACAAAGAAACCGAATATTTGGATAGCAAACTGGACGAAATAAGGCCTAAATGATCTATCATTCTGCACTTATAGATAAAAACACAAGTCGAAAATGACAATGAGGTCATGAAAAAATAATGATCGCTATAACAAAGGAATTCAAGCAATTACTGCAAGAAATGTTTAATACACGCGGAGTTACCGAAATAGCTGCAGATGATTTAGTTGAAGTTCTAACTGTAAACTTTAAAGAACTTGAAAAACTCTTGAGGGATGAAACCGTAAGAGATGAATTCAAGCTGCTGAAAGCAAAAGATGGTTCTTATTTCGTAAAACGATTTCTAATTGAGCGTTTGGAAGGGAAATCAATGACTAGTACCTTTATGATTCAATGGGATAACATTGGCGGATGTCCATGTTTCATCTGTTATGAACTTGATAGGTGTAATGTAGGGAATCCTATATCCTCCGTAGATTGCCCATTATTCACAAAATGGTTGTTTTCCAAACCGAAAGAGGAAGAAGAAAAGTAATAAGTATAGTTGTTTTTCATCTTTATCATCGTAGAATAACCGCAAAGAAAGGTACTCAATTCTTGAAATAGAGTTAATCAGTCTAAAATTATCTCTATTTTTTTATGTGATATCAGTTAAAGATTATATGAGGCAATAACTATGAGTCATAGACGAAGAATGCGTCAGAGAGAATTCTATTATCGAGAGGCAGTTAGGGAAGGCTACCGCTCAAGAGCCTCATATAAACTCATACAAATTAATGAGAAATTCAATGTTTTCAAAGTAGGAAACTATGTGATAGATGTTGGAGCAGCTCCCGGTGGTTGGTCGCAAGTTGCAAGTAATCTCGTAATTCCAACTGGAAAAGTGTATGCAATTGATCTCGATTACTTAGAACCAATTGATAATGTTATAGCAATACAAGGAGATATCACCGATCCTAAAACACGAGAACGACTAAAAACACTCATTGATGATCCAGTAGACGTAATCCTGTCAGATATTAGTCCAAAAGTATCTGGAAATTGGAGTACAGATCATGCAAGACAAATCTATCTAACTGAACAAGCACTAAGATTATGTGCTTCTGGGTTCCTGAAACGAGGAGGAAAATTCGTCTGCAAATTATTTATGGGAGATCTCTATGAAGACTTTGTAGCAAATTTGAAGATATTGTTTCATTTCGTTTATTTTTACAAACCAAAAGCATCAAGAAAGGGTAGTGCTGAAATTTATGCAATTGCTAAGGGATTGAAAAAAGGACCACTTAGGAAAAAGAAGGAACCTAAAAAAGTAGAAGGAAAAGAAAATGGTTGATTATCCTTTAGAAGCAGTTGTGGAAGGTAAAACAAAGGTTTTGGTTCCTAATGTTGAAGCCTTTAGGAAATCACCTTCAAGTTATCCACCATCTGATGCTCCAGTTTTTTACAATAAAGTA
>DAOVHJ010000231.1 GCA_030671945.1 Candidatus Heimdallarchaeota archaeon | reverse complement strand
TGCTCGTACATTAATGCTCCTCGAAGATAAATAGGCTCAAAAGTAATTTTTTGTCTTTCATATTTACTGCATAATAAGATTTATTAAGTTCGGTTACCCTAACTTTTCTTAGATAAACCTTAACTTGGAATAAGAAAATGACTGAAATAGAAATGGATCCCCAGATCTGTACTCTAGAAGTAGTTTCGAGTAGACCTTCAAAACCCCTATTATTGCTTCATGTTGGAAGAAAAGGAATAGTTGGGAAAATTCTTGGTGGAAGGAGTGTTTGTAAACGATTGAATGAGTTAGGGTTAGTTCCAGGAACAGAGGTTGAAATGGTCAATAGAATTTCTAATGGACCAGTAATGATTCGAGTGAAAGGGTCAAAACTAGCACTTGGTCGTGGTTTAGCAAGCAAAGTTCACATAATAATGGAATAATTCCATTGATATTATCTTGTTCTTTTAGACATACTTGAAAGTTCCAGGCATAGGTTCATAGACAACTCCATCATGTTGAAGTACTCGGAGTTCAGTTTCTAACTCTTTCGTTGTAAGACCTAAAGCTCTTTTAATTTCATCAAAAGAGCAACCTTCTTCTTTATGTTCATCTTGCTTCAAAAGTGCTATTATTTGATTTCTTGTTTCATCGCTTTCAACAATTTTTGCTTGATCTTTAATTGCACTTTCAATACCATCTGTTGCTTTTGAATCCAATCCCTTGCGCTTATAATACTTTGATATCTCAAGATCTCTAAGAACCTTTACTTCATCATCTATAACTGGGAGACATAATTCACAATCGATGTACGCTTTACCATCTGCTGCTTCACGAATAAGACCTACGATATCTACAGTAGACCCTTCCTTCAAATCTTTCATAGCAAGAAAAACTTGTCCAGCCCATTCTGATCCTCCACCTTTTACTTTAAGGGAACTAGTAGTATCATCAATTTCTAGTATTATACTTTCATCACTTTCTATGTCGGTTTTACTTGTGATTTCTCCCATTATTCTTACTCTTCGAACTAGATCATCGGTTTTTACATGGAGTACTTTTGAACCGTCTTGAATTGTTTCAAATTCTCCTTCAGTAATATCTTTTATTTTGAGTTTTATTGCAGTTGCGCGTCGTTTACTACTAAATGTCATATCTTTAATCCTCTTAGTAATCCTCTCATGTTATTGTTTACTTAAAACATTTCCGAGTTATTTTTTCTATAATATTCGTTTCATTTTTGGAAACTTAAGGTTACCGCTTAAAATATGAGGGGAGGAGAAATCTCCTCTTACATACTTACTGTGGGTACAAATCGCTCAACTGACTTCAATTTTTGACAGAAATCAAATGCTTTTTTGACGATGTCTTTATCTCCGATAAGCAATAAAGTAATCGCTCCTTCTGCACCGCCCACACCTCCGCTAGCGACATGAACTACTTCATCTAGCTCAAATAGTGTTTCTAATGCATCAATCTCTGTAAAAACATCTCCTAGTAGTGGGAAGAGACCAGATTTATAACCATCTGACATATCAATTTCTTCAATGCCCATATCTGCTGAGCTATATAAGATTGAATGAGCAACTAATTTTTCTAAGCCAATTGGAATGAGAAGTCGTAAACCTTTAGCAACCAAAGAACCCCAAAATGCTCCGCATGTTCCACCTTTTGGATGTGCTAAAAGAACTCCAGCAACACCTTCGAAATCTAGAGCGTTTGCTCCTTTGATCACAATGTCACCTTTTGTAAAATCATCTATTTCTTTAGCGATAGATTCAATTTCTTGGGTTTTACCATCAATGAAAAGGATTTCAGCTAAGCGCTTATCTCCTGGGCAAGAAGTCAGACGTTCTCCTACTGGCAATATTTGACCAGCAACATAGCGACTTTTATCGAAATCTGCAATTGCTACCATTTCTTCTAATACATAAGCATTAGTGGTACCTCGTGCAACAAAAATCCTTCCTTTCTTCATTTTCTTCTTCACCATATCAAGAGCAGTTATTCCAACTCCAATGAGTTTTTTCGATTCATGAGGAAGAAGGGTTATGAGTGCTTTAGTAATTGTCATAAAATACATCAACCTAGTTTTTTTTTCCGTAAGATTAATTTAGATAGTATAAAACAATTTTAAATGGTTTTAATTATTTCTCTTACAATTATAATAGACTAAAAAGATGTGGATTGAAAAATGACTGAAGAACACAAATATCATGTAATAATAGAAATGATTGAAGATAGGCTTGGAAATTTCATTTTAGATGATAAGGACAAACCTGTAATAAAAGTCACTACTCCCCCAGAATTTCCCAAAGGAAGACCAGGAATTCATTCTCCAGAAGACCTTTTTGTGGGTGCTGTTGCTGCGTGCAAACTAACAACTTTTTGCGCAATGGCTGAAAAATTAGATATAGGGTTGAAATCTTTAAAGATCGATGCAACAGGCTATTTAGGCAAGTCTGAAGACAGAGGATTGATGTTTACAAAAGTGGATGTTCATCTCGAGATTAGCATAGATGATGAAGAAGATCTTAAATCGACTGAGAAATGTGTTGATTTAACAGAAAAATATTGTTTAGTAGCAAATTCAATAAAGACTGAAACAACTCTAACTTCCAATATTACAATTGAATAAATAAAAAACTAGTATAGGAACATAAGCTACTGTTAGAAGAAAGATTATACGTTCCTAATGCTTCTCAACTTCCTTCTTATAAGAACAATTGCTCCAAAAGTTAAAGCAATACAAGGTAAACCAAAACTCATCGGGGCTGTATCTGTAGTAGTATTTAATTCCACTGAAAAGTAGAATTGTCCTGCTGCAGGTTCTACTATGTTATCATATCCTAGATAATCAGTTTCATTTGGAGCTACGAAATCAGTAGTTTGAAGATAAACATATAGTTTGTAACCAATTACCCCACTTTCTTCTAAAACAATAAATGAACCTGCCCAAACCCAAGGCTCGAGAAAAATCATATCTATTTTCGGAAAATGACAAGTAAAGGATGGTTCTAGTTGGCAGTATTGAATTTCAACGCCTGTTACATTTATAGCATAATCAAAAGACACTGTAACAGTAAGATTGGTTTGATATGTAACAACAACCGGATCATGAACAACTGAGAGAACAACTGGTAACGGAACTGATTCTGCAAAATTGTTTGATTGCATAGTAACTGAAAGGACAAGTAATAATATAGGTAGAGTAATGAAGAATCCAAATCTTTTCTTTTTAATCAACATATTGCATCTTGTCTACTTTTATATTTATCAAAGTTTGTAACGGTCCCAGAGGAACCAACCAATTAGGAATCCTCCCGCAAGAATGAGTAAGATTCCGCTTATAATTTTGACTGCTTTTGCTGATGCTTGTAATCTATTGATTAATGCATCTTTAGAAAATCCAACGAGTAATGTAATAACTATCATAAGTAATGCCATGGCAATTGAATACACAAGAAAAATCATGATGGCGTTAAAGAAAGAACCAGCTTGTAAAGCGCCAAGAACTAATCCAATAAGAATTGGGAAATTACACCCAATAGAAGCTAAAGCATAAGTTATTCCGTAAAGAAATAATTGTAAAAGTTGTGGAGCTTCACTAAAAGCTTTAGAGCGCTTTTTCGTTTTTTCTTGTTCTGAGTCCTCTAACTCGGTTTTCTCCTTTCTCTTCCCAATATTTGCAATTGGACTGATAATTTTGCTCATATCAAATGAAAACGGAGTAAATGTCAAAATTCCGAGTATAATCAATAAACCGCCCACTGCAGGTATTATGTATTCCACCCACTCCCAATTTCCTGCCGCTCCCCCAGCAAATGATACAATTAAACCAATAATCATATAGAAAAGGAAAATACCAAGTGCAGCAGCTCCTCCCCATAAAAGTGATCGCAAAACTCGACGTCGTACTCTTGCTTTCGTATCTTTATCCTTTTCATCCATTTCTTCTTCGCTTTTCTCAGTTTTCATTAAAAGATCTAAGTTATAAGCCATGTATCCAGGAAGCATTGGAAAAGCACATGGAGAGAAAAATGATAGAATACCAGCAAAAAACGCAACAGCCATGGTTCCACCCAAGCTGGCATTAATACGGGTTGCTTTCCCTTCAATAGTATCTTGGATTTTCTCGTGTAAATTTGAATCAGCTGAAAAACCAATTTCAGCAAAGGTAATGAAACCTTCGCTATCAATGATAACCGTTTTTGGCAAAGTAACTACCGCATAAGCAGTAGCTAATCCAACTGTATCTAGAGCAAATCCCCAAGTTGCATTGTGATTATCTTTGTAATTTTGAAGTGCTGTTGCATTATCAGATAAATCCACATCTACTGAGAAAATAACGAGAGTTTCATTGAATTCTTCCGAAAGAGCAACTAATTCAGGCATCATTTCTTCACATGGAGTGCAAGTCAAGCTCATGAAATCCAAAAGAACAACTTTGCCTTGATGCTCAGTAAGTGTAAAGTTACCACCAGAAATAGTGGTGACTGAAAAGGTAGGAGCAGGTTCAAGATTGTTACTAGTCATGAAATAATAAGTACCATAACCAATACCGCTTAAAATGACTAAACTTGCAAGCACTAAACCAGTGATTTTTAACCATCTCAGAGAGCGTTTTGGTTTACTCTTGGTTTCATCCATGAAAATTTCCTGTCCTATGAATCATCACATCTCAATTTTCTAAATAGAGAAAAAATAATACCCACATAGGGTATTATTTGAGAATGTCAAGTTTTATTTGTTTATTTTCTAGCTCGAATTCTACGTATTGGGAGGATAATCAAATTAGCAAGGAAAATTGTTGCTAAAATTATTGGTAAAGTTAAACCTGCACTAGCAGTAACAGCATAATCTGTCT
>DAOVHJ010000111.1 GCA_030671945.1 Candidatus Heimdallarchaeota archaeon | reverse complement strand
GTTTCATACAAGTGTCTGTATAATCCTCCTTTCTTGAGTAATTTTTCATGAGTACCTTGTTCTACAATTTCTCCTTTATCCATAACAATAATTAAAGTGGCATATTTTATTGTTGATAATCGCTGAGTGATTACCAACGTAGTTCTATTTTTAATTAATTCACCAATAGCACTTTGGAACTGATGCTCCGTTTCGAAATCAAGTGCACTTGAAGAATCATCCATAATCAATAGTGGATAATCTAGTAATAATGCTCGAGCAATAGTGAGTCTTTGTTTTTGACCGCCTGAGAGGGTGACACCTCTTTCACCTACAACGGTATCATAACCATCAGGAAAAGAGGTTATGAACTCTTCAGCTTGAGCAATCTTTGCAACTCGTATAATTTCTTCATCTGTCGCATCAGGTTTTCCAAAAGCAATATTCTCTTTTATTGTTCGGGCGAAGAGAAAAGCTTCTTGCTGTACAATAGCAATTTGCTGTCGTAATGATTCAATTTGTACATCTTTTATGTCAATTCCATCGATTTTCACAGAGCCTTCTTGAGGATCATAAAATCTCGGAACTAAACTTACAATTGTGCTTTTACCGGAACCAGTTGTCCCAAGAAAGGCTACAGTTTCACCGGCTGGAATTGTTAAATTAATGTTCTTTAGGACTGGTGGATTGTCTTCTACATAAGCAAAAGTTACACTATCAAAAGTTATATCACCATTTATTTTCGGCATTTCAATAGCATCAGGTTTCTCTTGAATCTTCTTCTCCATGTCAACAACTTCAAATATTCTGTTGAGAGAAGCAGTGCCTTCCTGAAAGTGTAGAATGGCAAATGATAGGAAGCGAGTTGGCATCCGCATTAGTATTAAAAAGGCATTAATTGCAATTAGATCACCTACAAGCATATCACCGGCAATCACACCTCGTCCACCGAAGTATAGGAGCAGAAAAGAACCTATACCCAAAACAAATGGGAATATAGTTGTAAGGAGAGCCCGTAATCTGGCCATCCTCATATTCAAGTCAAGATATATTTGATTTTCGTTTTCGAATTTATTAGTTTCAAAGTCTTCTGCTGCGAACGCTCGCACAACTTGAGCACCATAAACATTTTCAGCAAGAACGGAATTCATATCTCCAAATTTATTCTGAATTTCCCTCATAAGTGGTCTGGCACGTTTTGCATAAGAAAACATGATTACAAACATCACAGGAGCAATACCAACAACAATCAACAAAAGCTGCCAATTCATGCGACCAATAGAAATGAAAATACCAGTGTAAAGCATAATCGCTCGCAAGAAAATCCGCATACCTATACTGAGTAATCGTCTAATTGCTTCTATATCACTAGTACCTCGAGAGATTAATTGGCCAGTTTCAATCCTATCAAAGAAATCAATTGATTGTTTCTGGATTTTGGAATACAATTGATTTCGTAAATCAAAGATAAGTGATTGGGAGACATACTCGTTGATGTATCTTTGAAGGAATCGGAAAATAGCTGCAAAAAATCCTGTAGCAACATAAATGGGTAACCAAATTATCATTACATCATAGTTTTTACCATAGAACACATCGTTGATTAAAATTTTCACAATCCATGGAGTAAACAAAGTAAAAGCAGAATCAAGAATAGCAGAGAAGATAACTACAATTAACGCAAACCAAGTTTTTCTTTTCATAAAACTAAATACTCTCAGGATTGGATGCATCTGCTTATTCACTCTAATTTCTTCTTTCGGTTTACCTATCAAGTCAGCTATTAAAATTGTTTTGATTTAATTTAAAATTCAAAACAAAATGAACGTTTGAAACTCATTCAATACTTTCTCGTATTTGTTGTAGAGCTTTCTTAGCAGCTTCGACTATTTTTCGATATTGACTTCGTGATGCTTTAGTTAGGATTTCAATTGCACTGGAATCGCCAATTATACCTAGAGCACGAGCAATTTCACTTCGAACGAATTGATTTGTGTCCATAGTCATTGCATTGATGAGATGTTTCACAGCAGATTTATCCCGAATTTTTCCCAATGCTTCAGCACAGGATCTTCGGACGATATAGGATTGATCTCTCAAGAGTGTTTTTGAGAGGGAACGAACCGCAGTTGCTTTTGAATCTCTTATTAAGAGGCTCTCTAAATTCTGAGAGCTGATTTTTTGAAACTCTAAAATTGACCCAAGAGCATAGGCAATTTCTCTTCGAGTTATTTCATTTGCATCTTTTTGAAGAGCTTCGCTTAATGTTGGGATTGAAGAGATATCATCTAATCTAATCATAGCGGAAGCACACAAAAGTTTGACTGAGGGATGAGCATCTTGTAATAATTGTTTCTCAAGTAATTCCTTCGCATCATAATCACGAATTGATCCTAGTGTCCAGGCAGCAGTTAGACGTACAAAAGATTGACGACTATTAGTCAAGAGTTTTCTTATCTTTGGCAGGACTTCGGGAAAGCTCTCAAAAGAAATTGAACCAATTATAGCCCAATAGAGTACTTCCTCAGTTTTATCATCTAAAGCAATTTTTAGAAGCTCAAATGCTTCTTCAGTTTTGATCTGACTGAGAGCCCAAACTACTCGAGCGCGAATTTCTTTCTTCACTGTTGGATCATTATATAGTTTCTTTAATAATTGCATGAGATTTTGTGGGTTAGATTCAACTAAGGAAATTAAAGCTAATTCTTGAATTGGAACTTGAGAATCAATTAAAACTATATTTTGTAAAAGATCATTTGTTTCTGGAAAATCATTTTGTCGTAGTAAATGAATTGCTTGAACTCTTTTTTCACTTACATTTGATTTAAGCATCATTTCTATTTGATGCAAATCTTTGATTTCTTCCTTTTCTGACCCACTTGTTTCAGTCATTTATGTCAACCCTACAAGACTCTTTTTTTCGTGATGTTCCTTTTGTGTTTTTCATCTAAAAAAAAGAAAGTCCATAAGGGATTATCCCTTACTTATTGACTTTTATTTTACAATCTTTGCTTGCATGTTTTTAAGCGGAACTTTCTTTCCTTCTTTGATCCAGTTCATATAGAGCTCATATTGTAGGAAGGTGTTTCCAATGATATCATCTATTGGATGTTTAAAGAAGAAAGCTAATTCATGAATTGCTCCGAATTCACCTCTTGATTTTGCAAACATTAAACTGCGTGCGATATCTATTGCTACTGGTGCAGCTAGAATAGAATCAATTCCATGCCAGGTAAATTGCAAAGCCATCTTAGTTCCTAAGAAACCTCGATAGGATATATAATCCCAAGCTACCTTGTGGTCTGCTAGCGGTGGGAAGTACTTGATTTCTGTTATTGAAAATGGTGAATAACCAATGCTACTACTAATTGCTTTGTCTTTACTTTCAATTTTGCTTTCCTTATTTGCATCTTTACTCAAAGTGACTCCATCATCATCACCAAGAATATTAAATCCAGCCCAGCCTAATATCTTAAGGCTTCTCATCTTAAACATGGGAGCTAAAGTAGTTTTCATAAGAGTCTCGCCAGTTTTTCCATCATCACCCATATAAGGAATCTGCTGCTTAACTGCTAGTTCTCTTATTGCTGGAACAGTTGCTCCATGTGAAGGGGTAAAGTTTCCATAGGGAATTTTTTGTTTGAAGGATGCATAAGCGTAAAGCATACTTGCAGTTACTTTTTCAGTTCTGTTTTCATCAATCAACCCTTCAAAAGTATCTAATGATTGATGCTCCTCTGTGATTGGGATATGAGGTTCAGTTGATGCGGCATTAATAACACATACTTCACCATTTTTGTTTTTGAACGACTCATAATCTTTCATTATACGTCCAACTATTTCAGAAAGAGTTAAGCCTTCACCTTCTAAAGTTTCAAGTTCACCTAAAGCATCTACACCCGGACCACAATTAATAGCGGTTCCTTTTTTAGCTTTTATTTTAGACAATTCATTCTTTCCGGCATCAAGAAACGATCTTTTAAAATGAACATTTTCCTCCCAGATCTTTTCAGAAGCTTGGAATGCATTTCGATCTAGAAATCTAACTTCATGTCCACCTAATGCTATTTCCTCTAATGGAAATTTACTTCTAATGGGATCACATTCTGGATCTTCTGTGACTATTCCTGCGTGTACTCGTGGTGCTGCTCCTGCTTTTATTGCTGCCAAACCAGTCATAGTTGTGGTTGACACCGCACCATAAGCACCTATTAACCAAATTCCTGCCACTATAATTACAACCTGTTTATCCTTTCGTTTTCATTATTTTATGGTCATATAATATAATTACCTTTTAAATGTTAGGTCTTTCTATTAAAAGAACAGAAGAAAAAGGAGTACAAAATTGTAGAAAATAGATAAGGAAAAGGTAATAATGGTATTAATCTTGTCTCAAAGTCATTAGATGTAAAAGCAATTCTTTTCCTGCCTTAGCAGCTTTTCCGTGACCATTTTTTATGACAGAGAGCAGGGCACCTGTTTTTTGACAGATAGTTGAAGCAACTGTCTTATTGATTAGTTGATGTTCAAACAAGATATCAGCAGTATCTACATCACGTCTTCTTGAGGAATCACCTTCTCGTCTTTGGATAATTTCTTCAGGATAAGTTTCAATGATAACTAATAGTTTTGGATTAAGACTATCCGAAACCCATTGCGGAATACCTTGTAGAAATGTTCCTTCTCCGGTTTTTATTGTATAATGTGTATCAACTAACACTACTTTTCCTCTGGCTCGTTCACCTATACGAAATGCAGCTCTTCTTTGGATTTCCTTTTGTGATTCAGTTGGTAGAATTCTTAATTGATCTCTATGGTCTACATTGAAATCTTCTTTTGCTATTTCCATCATAACCGAACCATAAACTATCGTAGTAATCTCAAAACTTTCTTTTTTTGCTAGTTCAAGTGCTTTATTAATGACAGTGGTTTTCCCAACTCCTGGTACACCACCAATTATTGCAATATTGCCTTCTTTATCCATAATGTTCACCTATTCTACAAATCTAAGTTGTTCAAGAGCTCTAAAATTCTTTTAGGTCCTTTTTTACTTAGCATTTCGTTTTGTACAAGGTAATTCAATCCTTGTTTAACTGCCCCTACAAATTCACTTGTTGCAAGGTAGTTGGTTGCTCGTAAAGCATCAAATGAGGTTTTTAATCTTCGGTTAAATACTAATTCTTCAGCGAGTTTGTCAGCAACCTTCTTTCCACCAATAATAGCTGAATCCATTTCAGCATTTGGATAATCCGCTCCGCGTCTACCTCTTTGACTAATTAAAGGTGGTATTACGAAGTATCTAATATCACTCTTTTCTTGGAATTTTATCAAATATAATGAAATGATAATATCTGTTGGAATATCTCCACCACTGCTTGTTGTCGACTTGTTTATTGCTTCTTTACGATTCTGTTGGACTTTTTGTAATTTCTTACAAATTGAATCTGTGTTTTGTTTTATACTCTCTCGCATTTCCATAAGGTTCGACAATGCTCTATCTCGAGTCATACGTAATTCATCGATTTCTCTTTCAGCTGCAACCTTATTCTTTTCATATTCATCAATTGCACCTTGTTTAGCATCCATGAATTTTTTAGTGATACCATTGATCGCTTTTGCCAAATTTTTTCGATCTTCGTCCATTTCTTTAACTTTCGAAGAGATATTTTCTATTTGGCCTTTGGATTTTTTTAGAAAACTCTTCATGCTTTCTTGGAATTTGGGGGTTTCAATGGATGGCACTTCATTAAGAATTTGCCTTGCATGTTCTTGAATTGGATTTATCATTCCTGTTAATCCTAAAGTACTAGATTCGAATTTAGATAATTCTCTGAAAGTCGCTTCGTTTGCCTTTTCGAGATTGGAATCAATTGTTTGATCCATTTTCTCTTTGTATTGTACAAGTCGAGTTTCAACTTCACTTTGTCTACGAGCAATTCTCCCGGCATAATCTCGTTCGATAGTAGTTATCTCTGAATTTATTTCTGCAAGCCATTGTTGAGCTAATTCTCGCAAAATTTCTTGTCCTTCATCAAATCTTGGGGTTTCATTCAATAATTGAACTAACTCACTACTCATTGAGTCTTCAAAAGAAGGTAAAATAAGAGGAGTATCGATCATATCCTCACTGATACTACGTTTAACTAATTCAAGTGTGGAACGTGTGAATTCTTCATCAAACAAAGGATAATTATCTGTTGCTAAGATAAGAACTTGATTGGCTTCCTCTAAATTCTCGGTATAGGCTTTGACGGTAGTTGCATCTTGTATGGCTTTTAGCTGTGCAAAAACATTTGATAATGACAAGTCTTGAACTTCTGCACCTCCGCCATAAATTCCTAAGGAGTCCACCAAGATAATTCGGTTGTGAATTGTATCAACCATTAATCGCCAATAAAATTTTGAGACTTGAGTTAATTGTTCCTTGGAACGTTTGAAAATCCCACCCTTATTTATTTTATCTCCAACAACACCAACAATGTAAGCAAATTCAGCTTCAAGAGGAACAATCTCATCCTTCGGACTCATAATAAATGGAATAACATTTTCTTTTTGTATACTCATCAATACCACCAAAACAATTATTTGATATATTTTGATTTTAAATTTCTTAATAACTACAAAATACACATTTTCCTTTAAATATATGATTCTTTGTTAATGAGCAATTAGAATTAGTTAGAAAAATAGTCGCCACTTATTTCTTACGAGAACGTTTAGTTTTTTTGGAGTTCTGAGTTTCTAGTTCCAAAAAGGATTGTTCATCCTTATGAAAATCACAATTAACTTCGTATAAGCTCCTCAATTTCTTTAATTGATAGTCGATGTCTTCGCGTTTTCGTGCGCCAGTTAAATTCGCAAAATTACCATCATGAATAGAATAGAGTATAGCTAGAGCTCGCAAATTATCGAAGTGAATAAAATTAGAAAAGCCTTGATCTTCCTCAATAACACATAACTTCCGATAGTGCTTGCATCCTTTTTCGCAATCAAGACAAGAGCTAATGAAAGCTTTCACTTGATTTCGATAGAAATCAATTTCAAAAGTGAATCCATCTTTTATAATCGTAACAATACCGTTTTCTTGAAGATCATAACCCAATCGCTTTACCAAACTTTGAGCTTTATCAAACGATTTCTTGTTATAAAGCTTGAAGACATTTGAAGGTTTAATTAATTGAGGTGAAAACGTTTGATATTCACCAGACAGAATATCCTGAGCAATTTTCATTCCTATCTCACTAAAAACAGTTGAAATCGTTTGTAGTTCACCAATTGTTTTGAAGTATATTGGACTACGATGTTCTTCATCTGGAATGGAATCGGGGAGAACATTTTCGGAATTTTCAAAGCTATTTCCAACAGAAAGAATTGTTGTTGGGACTCCTTGAGGTATTAGAGAATATAAATTGGAGATATTTTCATTTTCTTCTTGATCTCTACGTAGAATTATAGAATGTGAGGAACCCGAGTAATAAGCCATTCTGAATTGATTAAAACGAGGGCTATCATTAATGATCCAAATAGACATACATAATTTACCAAGAGGAGTTTCTAATCGGAAAATAAGAGGATACATACCGATAGTATTCAAACAATTAGTATTAACTGTGGATTCCGAAAAAGCTTTGAGGTTTTCAGCTAAATCAATAGCATCTTGAGTAAACAAAAGTACCTTACTAAGATAGATATTTTCATCAGAAGAATTATCCTGTAAATTCACATTTCTTCTTGAATTCACTCAAAGACCCTCATTCTCATGCTACCTATTGCTTACTTTTAACGGTCCCTTGTCATGGTGTTACAGATTAGTCTATAATAAAGTTTTTTCTCATAAAAGTTTT
>DAOVHJ010000212.1 GCA_030671945.1 Candidatus Heimdallarchaeota archaeon | reverse complement strand
GCATTCACAACTGATTTGGTTTTATAAACACCTTTGTCTGTTTTAACACCAACAACATTGCCTTTTTCAGTGATAATATCAACGACTTTTTCTTTGAATTTGAAATCCGCACCAAAATTTTTCGCTTGGAAATAAAACTCATTAATTGCTAACCAAGGTGATACATTGCCGTCGTCAGGAGAATAAGTTCCCCCACGAAGCCCATTTTCATTTATGCCGGGAACAATTTCCTTTATTTTATCAGCATCAACCCAATTAATGTTCAAACCGTATTCCTTCTGAAGCTTTACATTACCTTTGAAGAGTTTTTCATGGTCTTCTGAATAAGCAACAAAAGTATAACCACCAGGGTACCATTCAATATCCTCACCGAAGCGCTTCTTCCACTCACTGAAGATTTCAATTGATCTTTGACATGTCCAAATCTTGCCTTTTTGAGTATGAGTTGCCCTTATACCGCCAATAGCTTTCTTATTTTCACCTTGTCCAGGAGAAGCGAACATATCAAGGCAAAGAACTTTCAAACCTTCCTCAGCCATTGAGAAAGCTGCTGGAACACCAACACTACCTGCACCGATAACAATAGAGTCATATTCAACCATTTTTAGTCCTCCTCTTCATCAACATTAGCGAAAATTCCCAGAGGAACTTCAACAAATAAGGGACGTAATGTGCCTTGTGTAACATCTTTAATGCCTTCTTCTCGAAACAACCTATTCAGTAATAATGTGCATGTTTTTCCTCCACAAGCTCCTGCAGCTGCTCGAGTAATTGCTTTCAATTGATTAATATCAGTAATTCCTTTTCGTATCCATTTCCGTATTTCTCCAGCAGTTGTTCGTTCACAACGACAAACGATTGCTTCATCACCTAAGGGTGGTTTGTGATAGATTTCCATTGGTTCACTTACTTTTTCCTTTTGAACTCTAATACCAATAGCTAGCTTTGCGACTTCTTTTGGAAGTTGTAGAACAATAAGCTGTGTTTTGGGGTAGTTTTTCAGAGTTCTTACTCGAGTAACTTCAAACTCGCCTAAGTCATCTGTATTGCTCATTACTACTACATTATCTCCTTTCTTTATACTATCAATTCCCATTTCATTTGGGATTGTTACTAATGGATTCAAAACATCCTTGCGATAATCCACAATAGTTACTGCTAATCCAGGGCAAACTGCAATACATCGGCCACAATTAGTGCATGATTCTTCACCCTTGAATTGTGGTAAACCCAAGATAGTTTCATCATCAAGAATGATTTGACCTTGAGGACATACTGAAGTGCAAGGATCACAAGGAATATCTTGTGTACAATGGAAAACTGGGAAAATACCCTCATCTTCAATTGGATATACCATCTCTTTCGGTTTGGCAGGATGCTTCTTCATGATATTTGCTTTTTCTTCAAGTTCGGTTATGTTCTCACCAGTTTTAATACCCAGAGATTCAAGGATTTTTATTCCAGCAATACGTCCAGTGAAAATAGCCGCAGATGCTTCTGCAATTTCCTCGGCATCACCAGCACTCCAGACCTCCAACTCATACTCCATCGCCTTAAGATAAAACTCATTAACAGGATCCAAACCAACAGCTATTAACACAGTGTCACATTCGAATGACCTTTCAGTTCCAGAAATGGGATTCCAATCCTTGTCAAGTTCTGCAATAGTAATTGATTCAACATTATCTGTTCCATGAGCTGAAAGAATTGTGTGAGAAGTGTAAATCGGAACGCCGGACCTTCTTAGTTTGTCTTCATGAACTCTGTATCCACCACAATAAGGCAAAGCTTCAACCAAACCGACGACATCAATACCAGCTTGGATAGCATGATAACCAGCAATTAATCCTACATTACCTCCACCAATAATGAAAATACGATTGGAGGATTTAACAAGATCACGATTAACAAGAGTCTGAAAAGCTCCTGCTCCATAAACACCAGGTAAAGTATTTCCTGGAAAGGTTAGCATTTTCTCTCGAGCACCAGTAGCAACAAGTAGTTTTTTTGGTGTAACAATAATGTACTTCTTGTTGTCTTTAAGAATGCCAACTTTCTTATCACTATAAACAGCTAAAGCAATGCTCTCCAACCAAATCTCAACAGTTGAAAGCTCGCGAACAGATTCACTCAAAATATCCGCGATATCAATCCCACGAGTACCAGCATAGACATCTTCTTGTGAACCAAAGAATTTATGCGTTTGTAAAACTAATTTTCCACCAAGTCGGTCCTTATCATCTATAAGCAAGACATTTACTCCTTTCTCACCCAAGATTTTTGCAGCAGATAAACCTGAAGGCCCAGCTCCAATTATCAAGACATCAACCTCAATTTCTTCAACATTAGAAACAGGTGGAACCGATGTTACTTCTGGAAGCTCAGGTAAACCTTCAACACTCTTAACTATCATTCCTTCTTTTAAAGGGACCATACAAGATTTGACAGGATTACCATCAATAATTAACATGCATTGAGCACATTGACCATTAACACAAAAAATGCCTTGAGGACTATTATCCTTGTAATGATGACCAAAGATCTTTACTCCGTTCATAAATAGAACGGA
Source organism: Candidatus Heimdallarchaeota archaeon (assembly GCA_030671945.1). Lineage (GTDB taxonomy): Archaea > Asgardarchaeota > Heimdallarchaeia > JABLTI01 > JABLTI01 > JABLTI01. The sequence continues at coordinate 2,553 of DAOVHJ010000212.1, read as the reverse complement.
AGAAACAGCCATACTTTCAGGTCCTTTCATTTTTTTACCATTAAAAGTAAAAGATACAGTGTTAGCATCAATGGGATCCAATATTGGGTGTTCTTTTATTTGGAATTTCGTAAGCAAAACCTCCAATAGAATCAAGTTGTCAATTTGGTTTAAGAATATTTTTCTAAGATTTCTTTTACGATTTATTTGCACAAAAAAATGAATTAAATGTCAAGATCGATTAATTCAGCAACTTTCTTCATTAAGGCAGTCATTTCTCGATCGTGATAATTAATTCTCCGAAGGAAACTATACATCGTAGCACTATCAATGTTGTTTTCATTTATGAACTCCTCTCTATCTTCTAACCATTGTTTCATTTGTTTATCAGATTCGATATTAATTGCTTTAAATTCCTTCAAGTAATCCTTGAATAGATCCTCAGAAACTTTTGGATTCAGTGCTTTAGCGAAACGACCTGCTTCTGCAAAATAATCATCATATTTAGTTTTCTCTTTCTTGCTTTCAAAGAGGAATCCGCGAGCAGTACGACCAAAATAAGCAATATTATGTCTACCTTCATGTAAAGTAGCTATTACATCCAATAATCCGAAATCCTGCAATTTTTGAACGTGAAAATACATACTTTGCAATTTCATCTTTTCATCGAGCTTTTTGTTAGCCATATCCAAGAGTTCCTTCGCAGAAAAAGAATGACGAATTCTCTTAGTTCCATCAATCCACTTCTCTTCCTTACCCTTTCTAATGGAATAAATGATTAAGGTTCTAACCTCATGTGTTAAGACTTCCTCACTTGGAATATCGATGCTTACAACTAAGGGTAATGTTTCCCAGTAACTATAAAGTAGTTCTTTCTTCTCTAACTCTTTCTTACTTTCTTTCTTACTCATGGGTTCGTCCTCTTTAAATCTGGTTTTAGAATCCTAACCGAAATATATATAAGTTTCGACCATTCAATAGTTATTTGAATGGTACCATTCAACTAATACTTGAATGGTTCAAATAGATTTTGAATAATGGCTGTGTTTTGAAAATGAAAACAAGAACATTAGGTAAAACAAAACTGAAGGTAAATTCGATAGGAATGGGTTGTTGGGCAATAGGAGGACCATTTTACCATAGTGGTGGTCGAATTATTTCTTATGGTCAAGTAAAAGATGATGAGTCCATACTAGCACTTGAACGAGGAATAGAATTAGGTGTAAATCTTTTCGATACTGCCAATAACTATGGTGGAGGTAGAAGTGAATCGGTTCTTGGAAAAGCATTGAAAGGCAGAAGAGAGGATTTCGTTATTGCTACTAAATTTGGAACTGTTTGGGATTTCGAATCCGGTGATCCAGAGGTTCCTCAGCGGTTAACAGGTAGAGATCACACGCCAGAAGGCATTCGAAAAGCATGTGAAACCAGCTTACAGAATCTACAAACAGACTATATTGACTTCTATCAGGTTCATTCTGGAAAAATGACTTCAGAGGAAGCAGTTGAAGTTGTAACTACCTTAGAAGAACTAGTTAGTGAAGGAAAAATAAGGTACTACGGTTGGAGCACAGATCATCCTACTCGTGGAGCATTGCTAGCCCATGGCAAGCACTTCGCTGGAATGCAGTTTCGATTGAATATGATTCACAGTAATAATGAGATGTTGAAATTCCTTGATGAAAACAATGGCTTTGGTCTCATAAAAAATCCTCTCAGTGGAGGATTGCTAACTGGGAAATACAAAGATGACTCAAAAGTACCTAGAGACCACAATTGGCATGGAAGAGATTTCACAGAAGGAAGAATAGGCCAAACAAGAGCAGTTTTAGAAGAATTGCGTGAGCATGTTGTTAATGATGGGAGAACACTTGTTCAAGCTTCTCTTGGGTATATTCTAGCAAAACATGATCGATTAATACCTATTCCTGGTTTTAAAACAGTGAAGCAAGCAGAAGAGAACTCCAAAGTTATTGAGTTAGGTCCACTATCAAATAAACTTGTTTCACAAATCGATAAGTTGTTTGCTGAGATACATATGGATCAATCACAAGTTGAAGGATGATAAAAATGAAACGAAATTTAGGAAAATCAAATATCAAAGCAAGTGCCATAGGTTTGGGTTGTTTCCCCTTAGGGGGTCTCTTTTATCACAAAGGAGAACCTTGGTCACATGGAGAAGTAAATGAAAAGGTTGGAGTAGAAGCAATAAAAAGAGGATTGGATTTAGGTATCAATCTCTTTGATACCTCAGATGTTTATGGATGCGGTAAAAGTGAAAAACTCCTCGGAAAGGCAATAAAAGGTCGAAGAGACGAAGTTGTTATTGCTACAAAGTTTAGTTCTGTGTGGGATATGAATTCAGGGGATCCTAAGGCACCATGTCAATCAACAGGTGAAAAGAACATAACTCCTGAATATATCAAGAAATGCTGCCAAGAAAGTCTCAAACGACTACAAACAGATTACATTGATATCTATCAATTGCACTGGTCTTCAATGAAAGTAGAAGAAGCTGAAGGAGTTCGTAACGTATTAGAAGAACTAGTAGATGAAGGACAAATACGAACATTT
>DAOVHJ010000086.1 GCA_030671945.1 Candidatus Heimdallarchaeota archaeon | reverse complement strand
GCACTGATCCTTTTATTGTAACTATTTTATGATGTCTCAGATTCTTAGCCCATTTCTTAAGATTCCTTTGAACAATTTCATGAGGAGCTTCCGCTTCATCAGGAAGCCATAGAACCGGACAGGTTATTTTGTCAAAATATTTTTGAAATCTTACTTCATAGAGTGGCCAAATGAAATTCCAAGTAGTTTTTCCTTCTGAGGGAGTTCTGAATTTTCCATCCTTATCTTCATAGATTTCATCTTCAGCTTGTAAACGAAGTACCTCTGACCATTTGACTCCTTCCTTTTCCCAACCTTCTTTTGTTGCTTGCAAGCATTCTTCTCTTGAATCATACAATTTTACAGGGTTCTTTAGTACGATTTCTTTTAATTTACTTCTTGCTTTCTCTATATCTTCATCTGTTAGGATTTGGTCTTTACTATCTGGTCCTACTATATCGTAAAACCCACCATCTAGCACCATTGCTATTACTTTCTCTGAATAATTTGCTGCAAAACTTATTGCTGTATCAGCTCCCAAGGAGCTACCAGCGATGAATGCTTTATCAATTCCTAATTGATCCATCAAAGCAGCTAAATCATTTGCCATATCATCAATATGACATTCATCTGGTTTGTCAGAGAAGCCATGACATCTCTGATCCAATGCTACTATTCTATAGTCATTTTTTAAATAGGGAATAACTCCATTCCACATGCCTATTAGGGCACCACCGTAAGGTAAAAGGACAATTGTTTCTTTTCCTTCGTTTGGTATGTCAATGTATCGAATGTTTAAACCATTGACCTTTGTTATCTTTGTGTCCATTTTTATCACAATTGTTTCTTAAAATATAATTTATTTAAACAATTATGATTAGTCTTGGAAATTGACTCGTAGAGTTAGTTTTCTGATTTTATCTTCAATTTTTCAACAAGAAAAGGTTTACCATGTGCAGGATAAATTTTTTTAACGCCATTAACTACTAATTTTTCCCAGCTTTTTAGTACGATATCTTTACCAACATTCAAAGGTGGTTTCTGACCTAGTCCAATAAATAGCCAGATGTTATTTGTGCAAAGGTCTCCAATAAATCCCTTCCCATCCTCAAGTATCAGTGATATGCTGTCATTTGTGTGTCCAAATGTTGCAATTATTTTGCCTTTTAAACCAATTTCTTTGGGAATCGGAATATCCTCGTCTTTCTTAATTGTAATAATTCTATTTTCCTCAATAGTAATTCCTGGATAAGTAGTTGCAACTAATTTATGAACAAATCTAAACATCACACGCATAAATCGATTTGTTGGTTCTGCTTCAGATTCCATAACACCTTTTCTTAACAGAGGAACAGCATTTTCATGAACAATGAGTTTTGCTCCACTATCTTTCAGTAGATTGTTAGCGAAACCGGTATGATCTGTATGTGTATGAGTAAGAAGTAGATATTTTATGTCTGTTACTTGAAGATTATATTTCTTGATTTTCCTTTTGAATCGTTTGTAACGTCCTGGCCAGGAGGTATCAACAAGCAGGTAACCATCTTTCAATTTTAAGAGATAATTTCGCATCATTCCCTTTAAGACTAGAAATTCTGTCAATTACATCCACCCTTTTTAATCAATACCTAAATCCTCTATAGGGAATACTTTTCCATGAGCTGGATAAATGGTAGTGACACCATGGTCAATTATTTTTCTCCAGCTTTTCATAAGTAATTCTTCTTCAATGATGAATGCAGGTTTTTTTCCTTTTCCAAAATAAAAGGAACTTCTATTCGAGCAAGTGTCACCCGTAAATGCTCTACCGTCATCAAGTATTACTGAAATACTATCGTTTGTATGACCAAAAGTTGTAATGATTTTTCCATTAATACCTAATTTTTTGAGTAGTTTGTTATTGTCCCTTTTAATAGCGATAACTCTTTTTTTATCGATAGTTATTGGTTGATAGACGTGTTTCAAAACTGAAATCGCTATTTTCATCATAATTTTGTAAATAAAATTCACTGGTTTTGACTCTGACTCCATTGTTGCATTATATAAATGAGGAATTGTTCTTTCATGAGCAATGAGTTTTGCATTGCTAGCTTGTAGAAGTTGCTCAGCATATCCAGTATGATCAGCATGTGAATGAGTTAAAAACAGATATTTTATTTCAGAGATGCCAATATTATGTTTCTTTATTTTTCTCAAAAATCTTCTGAAATTATGGGGCGTTGAGATATCGATTAGTAAGAATCCATCTTTTGCTTTCAGTAAATAACTATTTGTTGGACCCCTTATCATTACCACTTCTGTCATTCACACAACCCACTCTAAATAATGTTAGGAAGAATAGTTATTTGAATAATTTGTAATTCTATAATTTCTTACTCATTTTTTGGTTTAAAGCTCATTGTCCATTTCTCATCCCCTTCCCAACCATCAAAACTATGCCCAAATCCTTCTATTCTTGCTAACTTTTCCATTTCCTTCAATAGGCTTTGCTGAATCTTATAATCCCCTGTCTCGAGTATTTTAAGCAGCATTTCAATGAGTTCTTTTGAAGACCATGGAAATTTTTCTAATGGGTATTTTTCTAATTCGAATTCCAGATACTTGTAATATGGTTTAATTCTCCTATCGTGAAAAGCAAAAGCACAAACCAAAAATAAGCTAACCGAGTCCGCAGCTTCTAAACGATAACCTACTAAATTGTTATCTCGCAAGCTTTTCATTGAACGATAGACAGAATTAATGTAACCATCAAGATATCCTCCAAGATATGTTTTCCAATGCTTTTCCGGTATCTTTCCTTTCTCATCTATGATTTTTTGCAGATCACCGTTGGTTTTATCTATAACTGCTTGAACAAAAGCAAAATTATATCGATCCCACTCAAACTCTGATCCAATTTCAGCATAATCCTCTAGTTCTTTTATAGTTCTAACTCCACAATCAATACCTATCACTTCATCATATTTCTCATACTTTTTCTTATATTCTTGTAATACTTCATCTTTCACAACTAAAAAGAAATCATAATCCGAATGCTCTTTGTAGAATCCTTTCCCTCGAGATCCCCCAAGAATCAATCCTATAATATTTGGATCTGTTTTCGATTCATCAGTTATTTGTTTAAAAATTTCATGTATTGATTTGGTCATACGACCAGGGAAAATTTTAACTTTAAAAGATTTGTTAAAAGAAAAAGAAACTGGAAGCTAACCCCCAGCTGCACCATAAGAGAAACCTGGAGCACACCAGCTTGTTTTGTCATGTTTCAACCAAGCATCAAGTGAATCTTGTTCATAAACAACATTATCATTAATGATAAGTTTAATTTTCTCTATGCACCAATCGTCATCTTTACTATGAGATTTCTTTTTTAAGCATAAATATCTAAAATCAGTGGAATTTAAACCAGCTGAAACATCTAATTCAAAAACATCAGTTTTTCCTTTTTCAAATTCATCATGCTTAGCAATATCGAGTTGCCATGTATGTCCACCCACATAAAGTTCAACAGCATTGTCTGTATCACTTCTTCGTTCTTCACAAGTAGTAATTTCAATCACTATTTTCTCAATTTTTTCGTATTCTGATTTCAACAAATTAACCTTCTTGTTTTCTTACATATTGTTTAATTTATACAAGCTATAAATTACTATGTAATTAGGAATAAAAAAAGTAGCAGAGAAAAATAATACTTGTTTTTCTAACATAATTTAATAATCTTCAAACCATGTTTCATTTGTTTCAGAATTTACTATTTTCCATTTTAATCCTGATGGTGTTACTACTAATGTCTTTGTAACTTTAACCATTTTACCTTCAATTTTTCTTCTAGTTACTCTAGTAACTCCGATTGGAGCTTCTGTTTCTTCACTTTTTGCTTCATCTACTAATCCAAAGGAATAGCCCTTTATTTCTTCTACATAGACCTTTTTTGTGTAATCCTTGAATTCATCTGTTTCATATTGTTTGGGTGGAGGTTTAGTTTCTTCTATAACAGTGATACTTTGAGAAACTGACTCGTCAGTTACCCCTACAGGAAGCTGTTGCTCAATATCCGTTTGTACCCCAACTACTTTTCTTCGATAAAGAATACCTAAAAATATAATTAGAAGAATCACTGTAAATCCTGTGAAGAGGTACCATAACCATTGTAAGTTCCCATTAGTTGATGGATACATATCCTCTATGGTTATTGTGAGGGAGTAACTCCCATCACCTAGATTTTTATTTATTTGAATTATCCAGTATCCTTCAATTTGTGTTTCTAATAGGATATTTTCAATATTTGGGAGAGTTGTTGTTATCTCAATTTCTTGTTCTAACAATGGATTATATATGAACAATTCAAAATCATCATCTCGCTCTGTTTGCAAAGTAATGTCTAGAAATTTGTCTTTATCGACATACAACTTATAGTAATCATTGGTATCACCTACGGGCAATTGACCATAATATATACCTGCTGATGAAAGCTCAGTTGCTGATTCGATTGTATTACCAGCATCATTACCGGAATAACCATCATTTTGAGCTGGTATAGAAACTCCGAGAGGATTTTCTTCATCATCAAAAACTGATATTGGTTCATCAGAGACAAATTTACGAATTCGCATCCAAGAAATATAACAATCGAAATTAAAATCAGCAGATCCACCTGAATCCAATCTAATTTGAGTCATATTTGAGGGGCTAGTAGCAATAAATGGTTTATTCAATGCTTCTCCTAAAGGAGATCCAATGAAATAATCATTATAAAATGAGTAGTCTACTTTCTCTTCAGATTGATAAACTATATTTCTACTTGTATAGAAATTATCATGGGAATATCCATTGTAAAGAAGATTAAAACCTCCAGGTGTTTGATAATAACATCCATCTGAATTATCTGATCTTTGACGAAAACCACCCCATAATCGTCCCGTATCTGTATTTTGCCCCCCAATGAATAAGCTAGAAGCTCCACTGGGATTGAGTATTTTTGTTCTATCTTCAAAAATAAACGTATTAAGCACCGGAGATACATCTCTAAATGCCCAATTCCAGTTATCATCAGTATCCTTTACGAAATGTAAATAATCATCTTCAATAAAAACATGCATTGAATCTCCCTCTGTAACCCAATTCGCTAAATCATCTTTATCTGAGAAAAATTCAAATGTTGAATAACCACTACTAAGTGAAGTTGCATTATTATTTCCATAATACATTTGAATTACAGTATCACTAAATCCTTCTAAATTTGCTATTTTCACCCAAACACGACTTGTTCCTTCTACATCCCATAATTCAACAAAATGCGAAAATACGGTTTCATTGTAATTAGCTACAAATCTTATATCTTTACCAGCATAACCAAATTTTTGATAATTGAAAGAAGTACTGTTGAGTTCTACTAGGACTTGATAATCTTTTATTTCGGGACCAGGATTATAAATCGTCAAATTCCTACGATACAACCAATTTCCATCCCACCAATTACTTGGATACAATACCGAATAATGTTCTACATCACTGAATTTAACTAACAAATCTTGATACATAATTAAATCGTAATTAAACTTCATCCAATCTACACTTCGAACCACATCAGATAGTCTAATTTCATCCAGTATTCCTTCGTACGCATAATCATTTCCTCCAACATAATCTCCTATAAAAAGATCATAACCATTTGTTAGGACACTCCCTGAGGGTGCTTCTGTAGTACCAACTAAGTTTCCATTTTTGTAAAGAGAAAGAGTAGTGGAATTAAAAATACTTACCAAATAAATCCATTCATTTGTTGCTGCTGGAACAGTATCTGTTGTTAATAAGAGCTCTCCATCAATATTTGTCATTGTATCAAAAGCATTATTTTGTACATAACTTGAAATAGCAATTCTATAATTATAGTTAGGATACATGCCTTTTGAAACTATTAAATCACCTCTTGATTCCCATGAGTTAACATAAACCCAAGTTTCTAAAGTGAAAATTTGGACATCCAAGCTAGATGAATCTGGAACATAAATATGATCATTAATACCATCAAATTCATCAGCACCTGCAACAATACCGTTTACTTTCTCATCCCCATTATACCCAGAAGTTATCCCATGTTGATTATAACTTGTAGAATCATAACGGTTTCCAGTAAAATTTTCACTTAAATGCCACACTCCTCTGTAAGAAGAATCCCATGTAGCTACTGGATTAGAAGTCAATGTAGCATCATTATTGCCATAATACATCTGGATTGTTGTGTTTGAATATCCACTTATAGTAGGAATATTTACCCAAACATAAGCGAAATTATTGTTATAATATTCTAGTTCATGACTTAGCGTTTGCCAATTATCAAAGACAAAGCGTAAATCAGCTAAATTAAATTTCATTTCACTTTCTATTTGAATTTTCAAGTATGCAGGGAAGCTATTAACGGTTCCATGGGGATTTGTTATTGTAATGTTTTTACGATAAGCCCATTTAAAATTCCACCATGTAAGTGCTTCAGGTTCATAATTAATTTTTGCAGTTTCTTCAAAAATGCTATCTGTAGGGTTTAATGATAGAAAAACAAAGTATAGATTCGAAATTAGAATCAATACCAAAACTACCATTTGCAAACTGGTTTTTCTATTCAAATCCCTTCACCAAGATGTTATCTTACTTCAAATAATTTAATTTTACTTCTTTTTACTGATTTTTTTAATAAACTGTTCAACTTTTTTCCTTGGAATTTTTTTTGCAGTCATATGGGAGGGTATAGCATAATCCCATTTATAATCTAATATGGTTCCAATTGTTTCTAAGTATTGATCGTAATCATCACAATATTTCTGGAAGACTGGACGTATTCCAAAGGGCATCCACATAAAGAGATCACCAACGAATAATAATTTCTCTTTCTCGAGTAATAAACAGATATGTCCCCAGGAATGACCAGGAACATGAATAGCTTTGAGTTTTAATTCGGCATCAATTATCTCTTCATGCTTAACAGTTCGATTAGGATTGATAATCTGCCCTCGGAGAGTATTAGCAAAATGAGGGGCTTCATCTTCATGACAAACAATTTCAACTCGTTCTTGAGGAGATTCGGGAGCACTTATTGTCGTCATTTCTCTCATTAAGTGAGCTAAACCCGCAGTATGGTCATAATGCCTATGTGTGAAAACAATACGTTCAATCTTCTCGAGATCACCCCATTTCTTTCGAATCTTTTTAATGATAATATTGGAGTCTTTCTCAAGACCAGTATCAATGAGAGTTAACATTCCATTTTGTTTTTCAAGTACAAATACAGGAACAGAAAAGAATCCTTTCCCAGTTATACTATAAACATTTTCAGCTAGTTGTTTCATATAATCATCCAATAAGAAAGAGTATTTACTTACTGAAATATTTTTTCAAGAGAAGGAATTAATGTAAAAAAAAAACAAGAAGTTAGGAGTCCGAAAACTCCTATACTTCATTTAGAGTGGAAGGTACGAATGATCACTTTCTCTTCTTAAGGAAGAAAACTTGAGTGGCGCCTGCTAAGGCTATTATACTCATGAAGACAATTAAGCCGATTCCTGAGACTTCAGTTGTGATTGTGACATCATAACCTGCTGCAGCCATGTGAGCTAAAGCTTGTTCAATACTGTAGTCGTAAGGTGCTAAAGTTTCATCAAAACCTAGGGAGACCTTTGGCCAATGTGTGACACCAGGATAACCTAGCCCGTCAAGAACTTCATCAACAATAATTTGTCTTGGAACCATGTTACTAATCGCTTTACGAATGTGTTTGCCAGATTCTAAACTTGAAATAGGACAGAGTTCACCGGTACCGATGATTGGATGCATTTGATTAACAGCTAATTCTTGGTTACCAGGATCATCAACTGTTGTATAGTCAACACCTGCAAGTCCCTGAATATCACCTAAATCAACGTAGAATTCTGCATCAACGAAATTAATGTCTCCACCAGCAAGAGCGGAAATAGCTCCTTCTTTGTTGGAATAGAATTCAAAGTAAACGTCATCGAATTTAGGAGCGGTACCCCAGTAATCATCGAAATAATCATTCACTGTCAAATGAATAACACCATTGGTATCATCCCAGGAGTCTAACACGTATGGACCGAAACCAAAAATATTCTCTGGATTGTTTCGTGCCCACTCAACCGATTGTGTACCATGATCTTCTGGAGCAACAGATTCCCAGATATGCTTTGGAATTAGTGGATTGGCTAAATTACCTTCTTGGAATACATAGGGTTGTAAGAAATCAATAGTAAATTCATCATCATCGATTTTTACTACTGAGCTGTTATCCCAAAAGAGGGTATTGAAGGAATAAGTAGTGTGTCCTAAGCTAGCAGTAACAGCTAATTGATAATTATAAATAATATCTTCGACTGTTACTGGAACTCCATCAGCCCAATAAAGATCGGGTTTTAATTGAAGGCTATAGGCTAAACCATCGGTACTACTAAATGATTGAACGGCACGACCGGAATAACTATTATCAGCAGGATCGCGTTCGACTAAACCATTGTAAATCTGATGGAGCCACTGAGCATCATAAGTTGACTCACTTAACCAGGTGTGGAAATCTTCAAAATCAGCTGGAACAGCAAAGTGTAGTTCTGATTCGCCGGGAAGTTCCCAATCTTCCATTGGTTGTTGTGAGGAAGCCCATAATAATGGATCCCAGCCAACCATTCCAGGAGCATGAGTGTAAAGAGAAATCTTATAGATTATAGCAATACTTGGTTGATCGTCATAAAGAATCTCTTGGATTAGTTCAGCATAGTGGATTCTGTCTGCATTGACAAAGGATTGGGTATAATTACTAACAGCCCAATCAAATTCTGGATTGGAATACTGGTAGAAATTATCACCTAAGGGTGTTAAACCATCGGTTGTAAAGACACCTGTTGGATCAAAGTCTAAACCCCAACCATTACCTATACAGAATAAATCATAGCCGCCTTCGGCGTATGAGGGTACTGGATAAGGACCTGGGTGT
>DAOVHJ010000221.1 GCA_030671945.1 Candidatus Heimdallarchaeota archaeon | reverse complement strand
TCACCTAAGAGTTCACCTTTCTTAGCTAATAAAAGCAAATCTTCAATGAAAGCAGACATCTCCTCTATGCTTTCGCCTATTCTATCACTATACTCGGAATCAGTCATAGAATTGTAAAGAGAGATTACCTGCATTTTACCTCGCAAGTCATGAGCAATTGTAGAAGCAAAAGATTCTAATTCATCCCTTTGTTTAAACAATTCTTCTTGTTGTTTTTTCATTTGTTCTTCTGTTTGAATTCTCTCAGTAATATCAGTTATTACTGCAAAACTTCCTCTATATTTTCTTTCTGAGTCAAAAACGGGTTGAGGTGAAATAATCGTCGGAATTAAGGTTTTGTCCTTCTTTATCCAACTAATCTCATATGATTCCATTTGTCCATCTTTTCTATTTACTGAATGTTCAGCATAGAAATGTCTGTTTTCCTCATCCAGAAATTCACTTACTTTATGACCAATCATTTCTTCTTCATCGTAACCAAGTATAATGCATAACTTTCTGTTCACATATGTGAAAACACCATTCTCATCATCCACAGCTAAACCATCATTCATAGTTTCAATTAATGTTCTGAAACGTTGTTCGCTATCAAGTAATTCTTCTTCTGCTTGCTTTCTTAATAATGCTACAGACGCTTGCTGGGCAAAAGCTTCCACAAGCTGTGGATTTTTAATTTCTTGTCCTTCTTGCATAATAAGAAGAACATTGCCTAATAACCTGCTTTTATGCATAAAAGCAACAGAATAAATTTTATCTGTTTTCAATAATTTTCGCAAAGGCTTTACTGCTTGTTTTGGAAAACCGCCTTGTGTTAGCTCAGCAAGATCTATGTCTACTTCCGCTATACCAGTTTTTGTTAATTTCAGTCTTGTTTTTTCCTTTACCTTAAATGTCATCCCAACTGGATTTCTTCCAAGAAAATTAAGAACATTACCAATTCTCCTTCCCAACCCTAAAACTGCTCGAACGTCATAATCTATCGTAAGTTCATTAAATGAGGTTACAACTGTTATTGATTTGCCTGCAAGTTCCCTCATCCTTTCTGCAATGTATTGAAATATATTTAACTCTGAAGAAAATCCTATGAAATCCGTTGCTGTTTGTGATAAAAATGTTAAATTATCAACATATTCCTGTTCTTCTTCTTTAGCCATTCTCTTCTCTGTTATATCTTGGAATATCGCTACACATGATCCTGGAACTGTTTGAAAAACTCTCACTTCATATGAACCTGTGATTTTTTCATCAGTATAATCAACATTCTCAGAGTTCCAAGTTCCTCCTTTCAAAGCTATCTGTTTATAGATTTTAGGGAGTTCTGTATCTGCTGATGAAGGAAATGCTTCCTCAATTGTTTTACCAATTAAATCACTATGTTTAATCTTTAATATCTCATCAGCAGAGGGATTTCCTCCTTGGAAAATAAGTTTACCATTTTGATTCATACTATAAATATGGATACCCAATGGGGTTGAGTGAATAATTTGTCTGAACCTTTCTTCACTATCCATTAAATCATCTTGAGCTTGGTTTCTTAAAATCGCAACAGAAGCTTGACTAGCAAAAGCTTCGACTAGATTTTTGTTCTTCAGTTCATGACCTTTCTTCATTAGAATTAAAAGCCCACCAACAATTTGTGTGCCTTTATTAAACGTTGTAGTATAAACCTTATCAATTTTCAAAAGATTGTAGATTGCTTTACTAGCTCTCTTTGAAATCGCTCCAACAGAGATTTCACTCAAATCTTCTTCAACTAGAGCCAATTTGCCATAAGGAGTTTTTTTCATAAATTCAATATTTAATTTAGCTTCAACTTTGTATGGATCTTTGCCAACTAGTTTTGCAATTGCTTTGTGATGTTTTTTAATTCCCAAAAGTGATTTAATATTGAATATTTCTTTTTCTTTATCAAATGAAGCAGTTATAATATACGCTTCACCTGCTAAATCTTTTATTTGCTCAGCAATATATTGGTAGATATCTTTAGAAAATGTTCGTCCTACAAAATGCATTGCTGAATTCGAGAGAAATAGTAAATCGTTTATTCTTTTTAATCGTACCTCTTCCATTAATTTGCGCGAAGTTATATCCCGAATAACTCCTTGAACAAATTTCTTACCTCCAATTTTAATTAGTGAAGCTGATAATTCGCCAAACATTTTCTCTCCGTTTTTCTTTATCATATGAACTACTGCTTCAACGGAATTTGTTTTTTCAATTTGCTCAAATGCTGCTTTAGCTATCTCTTGCCCTTCTGCTGTGGTAAAATCAAGTAGACTCATATTTAGAATTTCTTCCTTGGAATAACCAAAAATTTCCGAAGTTCTTGCATTTACATTAAGAATATTTCCTTGTAAATCATGGAGAAAAACTGCATCATTTGAATTATGAAAGAGATTACTATATTGTTCTGCGATTTCTCTTAATTCTTGTTCAGTTTTCTTTTCTTCAGTAATATCTCTAATTACTGTAATAATTCGAACAACATTTCCATTCTCAAAAACTGGGATTTTCCTGACATCTGTTATTATTCTTTGGTTATTTAACAAAGTAGTTCCTTTAGTGGTAATTGGTCTACCAGTACTTTTTACTTGTTGATATTCCTCTCTAATATTTTCAGTTAGAAATGGAAAGGCCTCATATATTTTTTTACCAATTATATTTGCATTAATATTTAGATTTTCTAACCAGTTTGTTAATGCACTGTTTACAAGTACAATTTCTAAGTTATCATTTGCTACATGTACAGGAACACCTAAAGAATTTAGAGTTGATTCATATTGTTTTTCAGAAGCTGCTAATGTAGCTTCCACTTTTGCTTGTTCTGTTATATCTACACCTGAGCTTAGAATTCCTGTTACTCGATTTTGGTGATCCTTAATTGTATGAGATTTCCAAGCAACAATCCTTTCTTTATTATCTTTTGTCAAAATCGGATTTTCAAATCTGTGATCTGGTGTTGAAGCATCCAAAATCATCTGAGTAAATTTATCTTTAATTTTACTTCTCCATTCAACAGGAATAAAATCTTCTATCCAGTTTTTCCCAACTATTAATTCTTCATTAAATCCAAGAATTTCACACCCTCTCTTATTTATCATTTGGACATTCGCAGTTGGATCTAATACAACAATTATTACATCAACTAAATCTAGATATGTCTGAGTTTTATTTTGTTCCCCTAAAAGCTCAATATTTGTTTGTTGCTGTAAATTAAAGAGTCTTGCATTTTGAATTGCAACTGCTGCTACATTAGCTAAGGCTGATAATAAATTAATATCTTGTTTAGAATAAGCATTAGCATCATAACTTTGTACCTCAATAACTCCTATTGTATCTCCACCAATTTTCATTGGAACATAAACTGCAGATTTAGTGTAGTCTCCCTCATGATGAGTTGTTTTATTTGTCTTTTTGTCGTATTTATCTACTCTACGCAAATCTGGTAAATACACATGTTGTCCAAGTAAAATTACTTTACTCTGAATTTCACTTTCTTTATGTTTCAAAGGTAGTGGCGGAAACATAGTTATATCGAGTGCTTTCTCTTCAATGAGAGCAAATCCGGGTGAAATAGTCAGTTCTTCTTTATCATAAAATGAAACTACAAATGTGTCCGCATCCATAATAGAATAAATGTGTTGGAAGATTGTTTTGTAAATTTTATTGAGATCACGTGTTTCCCCAAGTGTTAAAGCAAGTTTGTTTATTGAAATCTGTTGATCAAGCAGGTGCCTTCGTAACTTGTCAGATTGCTTCTTCTCAAATAAATAATCTATAAGATTTTCAAGTTCATGGAATTGACTTGTTGTTTCCCTACCTTTTTGAAGATAAAAATCAGCTCCAAGATTCAAAGCTTGAATGGCTACTTCTTCTCTTCCCTTCCCTGTAAAAATAATGAAAGGTATTTCATTGCCTGCATTTCTAACAATAGAAAGAAACTCTAAACCATTCATATTAGGCATTTGATAATCAGAAATAATAACATCAAATTCCTCTTCTTTAATCATCTCTAGTGCTTTAACAGCAGAATCAACTGTAATGATATTGAATTTTTCATTCATTTCTTCTAGATAGAGTTTAGAAACTTCGAGCAAAGTTTCTTCGTCGTCTACAAGCAGTATTTTAATCTCCGGCACGATATAACACCGTTTCGAGAATAATGTTCTCTTTCTGATTTCACTTTTCCAAATATTTTTTGAGATTATATCATTTTTTCTTAATACAATCTCATGTACATCTAATCAAAAATAAAAAAGGAATATCAATAAGTCTTCTATAGCGGCAAAAAAATCCGTTAAATTTGCCTATTTTTTGCTCTTTAGTTGATCTTCCCATTTTCTTACAAGAGTCACTTTCTTGTTTTCGTAATCAATGTAATTGTGTTCATTCAACCAATTCACTGATTCTTGTATTACTTTTTTACCATCTGTATATTTTGGTTCCCAAGCAAGATCTTTCTTGATTTTTGAAATATCCAGAATCCTAGTATTGCCATATCGCATAACTCGATATCGTGTTAAAGTTGGTTTTCCAATACCTTTCCTTTTTGCAGATATTTCCTTCATCCAAGCATATATCATGACAACCCAACGAGGATAATTAGGAATCTTAAAATCAGATTTTATGGCTTCTTTATGTACAAACCAATAATCCTTTTGTGAAATATCAAAACTTTTTATATTATAGGCATTGCCATTGGCTTTTTCATTTATACCCAATGATATAATTGCTCGAGCAGCATCTCTCACATCAACTCCAGAGTAGAAGTTTTTACCATGTCCAACCATTTTCACTTCTTCATCAAAAAAGGCTTGAACAACTCGAGGTGTTGTTAAGGTATCACTTGGCCCAAGTATCATTGGTAATCTAGCAACAGTGACAGGAAGGTTGTGTCTTTGGTGATAATTCCTGGCAATCTGTTCAGAAACTTGGTTTGATTTATGATAGTTATTTGTGGGAGTAATTGTCTGAT
>DAOVHJ010000152.1 GCA_030671945.1 Candidatus Heimdallarchaeota archaeon | reverse complement strand
TAATTAACTTATTAATTCTTGAATTTTTTCTTTTCCCAATAGATTTAATGATCCTTTTAGTCTCTTGTATCGAAAATCGCTAAACTCACAGTTTAAACTAAAATTGGAAACACTATCAAAAATAGATATCTGATTGCCTTTCGCATTTTCATCATTGTATCTCCCCATGAAATTAAAGATCAAGTTCAAATTCTATTTCATCAGGTTCTCCATCATCTCGATATCGATGAACTTTTCCATTTTCTTTGAATCCAAAGCTCACGATTAAATTCCTCATCGCAACATTTTCTACAACAATGCTTGTTCTTGCAGTTTCTAATCGGCTGTCTTTTCGTAAAATGTCAAGTACTATTTCCATAGCTTTTCTTCCATAACCATTTCCTTGAAAACGAGCATCAATCATTAATCGCCAAATGTCGTAATCTTCAAGATCATAAGCGATTAATCCTACTGCTTTCTCATCCACGTATACTCCTTTCGCAATTTTCTCTTCTTTGAATTGCATTTGAGCGATCGTGTAGAGATTTGAAGCTACGAATTGCTCTTGTTCTTGATCAACAAATAAAGAAATCAGTTCTTCGAAATTCTCTTGAGTAATATCTTTAAGAGTAACTGACATGAATTCTATCCTCACATTCTGTATGGAAGTTTTCAGTTATTAGCTTATCTTCTACGTTTTGACCTTAGAATTACTACGAGAGATGAGAGTTCAATGATTGCTGCTACAGCTATAAGTGTAGGGAAACTTACTACTTTTTGTGCTAAATTCTTCTATATTTTATGAAACATAAAATTCTAGCTCAAACTCGTGGAAAATTTGAATTATTTTTAGAAAAAACTAATTAAGATTGTTCTATCATTTAACTGTAAAATTAGGGTGGGTCTAAGTAAAAAAGATTAAGCTCTTGATAGTAGCAATTAGTTTAGCTTTATTTTCTTATGTTAAATCCTAAGCACCTGATTTTATTATCTATTCATAAGAAAGCATGTGTATAAAATGACAGAAGTGGTTAGTGTTTATCATCAACTGCGGTATGAAATTGATACACGTACAGCTAATTTTTTTCCGTCATCAGATTCGGGATTAGAAATTCAAATTCTGAAACAAATCTTTACACCTTTAGAAGCTCAGATTGCTATACAATTAAGTGCTTTACCTGAGGGATTAAAGAGGATTCATAAGCGTGTAACAAAGAGCGGAATAGATATTTCAATCCAAGATTTAGAAAATCTACTTGATGGTTTAGTTAGAAAAGGAGGTATTATTTATGAAAAACTCCTCTTTAATAAACCTAAAAAGAAAATGTATGGACTTGTTCAATTTGTTATTGGAATTTATGAAATGCAAGTAGATAAGCTTACTAAAGGATTAGCTGAGGATACTGAACAATATTTACAGGAGACCTTTATTCATTCTTTTCAAAACACGGGAGACCATAAACAATTGCGCACAATTCCTGTTAACATGAGTATTGCTGTTGATCGTTATGTTGACCGTTATGACAATATCAAAGAAATTGTTATGAGAGAAAGGGGTCCTTTTGTAGTTATTAATTGTATTTGCAAACAAGCAAAGGATCTATTAGAAGAGCCATGCAAATTAACTGATTCTCGCAATGTTTGTATTACTATTGGTTATTCAGCAAAAGGTTCGCTTGATTTGTTTCCTTCAGCAAAAGAAGTTTCTAAAGAGGAGTTATTTGAGCTACTAGATGAGTTTCAAGATATTGGTTTTGTTCTTCAACCAGGAAATTGTTTTAATCCAAAATCCATCTGTGTTTGTTGTGGATGCTGCTGTGGTGCATTAAGTAACATTAAGAAATTACCTCGTCCAGCTGATTTCTGGGTCTCAAATTACTATGCGCAAGTTAATACGGATTTATGTAATGGATGTGGAATGTGTTTCAAACGGTGTCAAATAGAAGCAGTAAAAATTGTAAACAAGAAATCCACAATTAATCTAGATCGATGTATAGGCTGTGGGAATTGCGTAATAAAATGTAAAACAAATGCAATCATACTTCTCCAGAAAGAAAAGACGACCAAACCTAATAGATTTCATAAAGGACTATACTTGAATTTTTTTAGGAAAAAAAGAGGTCTTTGGGGTTTTCTTAAAATGCTTGGTCTTTATTTGTTTGGACAAAAGGTTTAAAGTACAACCTTTAGAAATCAGACTATTTTAATTCACAAAATAAAGGCATAAGACTAAATTTCTTGGAACCTCATTGTTAATTACAATCAACTTGAGAGAGTTAGAGATTGAAATGACTTCTGCTAAAAATAAAACTAATGAAGAATGGAAGAAAGAATTATCCAAATTAGAATATGATGTTTTGAGAATGAAGGGAACTGAAAGACCCTTTACCGGTGAATTTTGGGATCACAAAGAAAAAGGAATCTACAAATGCGCTGGTTGTGGAACAGAACTATTTTCCTCAGAAGCAAAATTTGTATCTGGGTGTGGATGGCCTAGTTATTATGATGCAATAGATAAAAGTAAAATAGTAGAGAAAAAGGATCGAACTCATGGTATGATCCGAATTGAAGTTTTATGTAAGAATTGTGGAGGGCATTTAGGGCACGTTTTCAATGATGGACCAAGAGATAAAACAGGATTACGATATTGTATTAATTCTGCATCATTGATTTTTGAAAAGGCAGATTAATTGCGATTTATAAAACAAAGGTGAAAAATTCAACGCTTTGTTTTAGCATCAACTAACTGCTTTATTGATTGGAAAATAATATTTTCTTCGACCTTTTCTTTGAATAGTGATGAAGTCTTCTTGTTCAAGAATTACTAGATGATATGTTACTGTGCTTTGACTTTTTTGCACTTTTTTCTTAATTCTCAATTGCGTTATTCCTGGTTCTTCACGAATTATAGACAGTATTTGATTTCTAGTTTCAGATTTTAATACAATTATGTGAGTTAGTTCACTTGACTCATCCGAAAAACTTCCGTCGTTTAGATAAAACATAAGGTATTGTTTGGTTCTTTTTCTTTTAATCATTTCAAACCTTTCAAGCCAAGAAAGATGCCACTGAGTTTGTCCTCTGCTTAATTCAAGATTTTTTACAATTTCGCTGAAGTGTACTCCTGGTTTTTGTTTTATTAAATGATAAATTCTAGCTCGATTATAGTTAGCTAAAACATTGTCATATGTTACTGTGGAGCTCAATGATCCCACAAAGCTCACAAGCACTAGTAATACAACTCCAACTAATACTCCATAGAGTAATTTCTTGTGAAATGGATCAAAGATATCTGGGTAATTGTAAATCAACCAGCTAACACTTATTGCTATGCCAATCGTAATTAGAAAAAGAAATACCCAAATTGCTAGCTTACTCTTTTTGTGCAAAGGAATCCTTCCTCAAACAACTACAGTTATCATTTTCCTATTCTTCTTTTTCATGAGGAAGTAAATAACTATTTCAATTACTCTGTCTGTAAGAGTCACTCCAGCAACTCCTAAACCCATTTTTGCACTTAAGAATATATCACAATTTGAGCCAACAGTTATTCCAATATATAATAGTAGGAACAGCTGTAAGAGAATCGTTATGAAGTCTATTGATAATCTAACAATTTTCGTTTTGGGGAAGAATACAATTACAAAATAGATCAGTAGAATTCCTGCTGTAATCCCTTCAATTATTCTCGAAGCATTTCTGATTCTTACATCGTCGATGCAAAAGGTTGTTACAGGAATTAGTATTGTAATTACTAGATTTAGACTTACAATAACAAGACTATGTAAATTCCTTGAGATTTTTATTAATAGTTTTGACATCTTGATCAATTAAAGCTTCACGAATTTTTATTTAAAGAATTGAGGGACAGTTTTCGATAATTGAATAATGTCTTTAACACTCAGTACTGGTTTTTTTTAAGATAGTTACAAACTTATCTTTTTATTTTTAGATTTTTATAGAAAAAAAAGAAAGAGAGAAGAGATTACTAATCCGTAATTGGTGCTCCACAATACGGACAGGTAACCATACTTTCAGGTGGTAATTTTACATTGCAGAACGGGCATTTGTTTTTCTTTCGACCATGACGAGGTAATGCTATTCCTTTGGCTAAGGCATCTTTTACTTTTCCAGCATGTTTTTGTGCGGTTTTAATAAATACAGTTGCAATAAGTACAACAAATACAATCGTGAAGAAAACAATGGCACCTAGCATAATCCAAAGCCATCTTAATGAGAACCAAATACTTGGGTAATAATCTTCAATAGTCATTGTATTTGATGTCCCTTGTTCTGTAACTGTTATATCAACAAACCCATATTCATTATCATTCAGCCACACACCAAGATATACATCACCATCAGCTATAGCAGTATAATTAGCTGCTTCGAAACCATCACCAGGATCATCTTGTGTTAATACCTTGTTTTTATCTCTAAAATTCTCATGAGTATAAATAGCAAATCCTATATCATAATCATCAAATATTGCATCTTCTGTTACTGAAAACTCGTATGTATTACCATTCACCAGATCTTTTACAACAAATGTCTCCATATCACTACTTGATGAAATAAATTCACTTCCTTGAATAGGTTGTGAGGAATTTATCAAAAATAGTAAGGATGTAATCATAAGTAATCCAAATACTAATGCGCTTCTTTTGAAAGACTTGTTTTTTAAGGAAATCACTAAACTCACCATGTAATTATCTAACATCAAAGAAATCCCTCGACATTAAATACTTACTGATTTGGCTAAAAATCGCAGTATGGGATAGAATCTAGTTTTTGCTGATTTCATCATAACACTCTTTGCAGAGTAACTTGATATTTTTCAAGCTACTTACAAGTGATTTTTCATTTTGATTATAGACCTGAATATCTGTTGGTAGTGTTACTGTTTTCCAAACAAAAGGAAGTTTTATGGTTTGCTTTTTTGCTTTCTTTTTCTCTTCTAATGATTCATCTATAATCCATTCTAGTATAAACCAGTCACCTTGTAATGCTTTGCATTTCAAACAATGGTTTGCATAATAAGGTTCGGCTTTTATTTTTCGTTTTGTTTTATAGAAAAAAGGAAACTTCTCTGATAAAATCGTTCCTACTCGAGTATCCTGTAGCCATAATTGATCTTTAAGGGTGATAACAGTACCTTCTTCCCCGCACTTCCAGCATAGGTGTTCTGCCCATTTCTCTACGAGAACTTCTTTTATTTCTTTATTCTCATATAACTGTTTGTTACAATTCTCACAGAAACCATCTGATCTTTTCCAAACTTTGTGACTGGAATCTTGAATTCTTCTTTTCCTTTCGGCCATGATATTATATGTAGTTTCTACCAATTTAATTATTTCTAAATAATAAGAAGAAGAAACGAGGGAGAGAAGAACTGTCCTGATCACCGTTCTTCTCTCGAAGGCAGTTGTTTCTGATCACCTAACAAACTGTTAGGAATGATTATCATTCATATCATTCCGGTTGAACCATGGTAAGCTTGAATATTTTTTATCGGAATTCAATCCTGAAGATCGGTATCTGTTTTTTTACCTCTTCAATCTTGATTTTCTGATGTTTTCTCATTCTTTTCCTACGGTTTATTTCTCGCATTTTTTATCATCACACTCTTTCTTGATTCATGTTATATCTGGTCACTCAATATATTCTCTCTGAGGATATGTGACCATTATGTAATCAGCAAAGACAGCTTGAAAAGTGATGAAAAATACTGAAAAGGAAAATAAGAGCTAAATAATTTCTCAATTACTCAGTTGTTTCAGATAATGCTTTACGCTCAATTAAGATGTCAACTAATTTTCTTATAGCATTTATTCTTTCTCGTTCATGCTCGATGAACTTTCTAATCACTTTTTTAATCGTCCATTGTTCATCTGGGAAATTAGTATCTTCTTTACTCTTAAACACTCTATCTGTAAGCTTTGGATAGTATAATCTTAGAATAGCAGTTGCACCTTGTCGTACTTTAACTACTCGCTCCAAAAGTGTTAAAGATTCCAATTCATCTTTTGTCATTTTTATTATTTCGAGGAATTTCTGTTCTACTTCATCACCAAATCTTGAGACAAAGAAAAGTTCTGTGGAATAAATGTCGCTTAGCTCTTGATTGATTGTTCCTTTCCCTGGTAGTAATTCGAGATTTCTGTCTTTATTAGTAAACTGGAAAACAATTCGTAAGAGTTCTTCTGGTAATTTGTTAATTATCATTATATAGAATTCAAACATTTCTTCAGGAATTATTTCAATATCCGATTTGAAAACTGCCGATGCTCCGGTTAAATCAGAAATATTACTGAAACCCTTCAATTCTTCAACTATATCTAATTCATTAATTCCTGCAAGGTACTCCTTACACATTGCCTTGTAGCTGTTATCGATGCCTAATGATAGAAGCCATTCACTATACTGTTTAACGTCTTGTAGAATTGCATCTATAGCTTCACTACGAGAATTAGCTTTTGAAAAGCATCCTAAGAATTCAGCTGCATGTGCATAATAGCAACCGTCTCCTTCCTCGATGTTTACTTTAAGTTCTGCCACGATTTGACCGACCAATAAAAT
>DAOVHJ010000005.1 GCA_030671945.1 Candidatus Heimdallarchaeota archaeon | reverse complement strand
GATAAAATTGAAGGATTATCTCCAGCAATTGCCATTGGTCAAAAATCAGCAGGGAGAAACCCTAGGTCAACTGTAGGAACTGTTACAGAAATTAATGATTATCTAAGACTTTTGTATGCAACAGTTGGGATTGCGTATTGTCCAAAATGTGGAAAAGACATTAGTCCTCTCACTTTAGAGGAAATGGTAAAAAGAACTCTTCAATTTGGTGATGGGACAAGAATAAATATTATCGCACCACTCGTCAAGAAATCAAAAGGTAACTATAAGCCCTTAATTAAAGAGTTAATAAAAGAAGGATTTACTCGAGTAATTATAGATGAAAAGAAGGAAACACTTCTAGAAGATATAGTGACATCCAGTGAAACTCATTTAGATAAGGAAAAGGAGCATACAATTGATCTCGTTGTTGATCGTTTAGTAATTGATTCAGAAGATAAAGGGCAGATTTTTGAATCAATTGAAACAGCACTTCATAAAGGAAATGGAGTGGTAAAAATAGCAGTTAATGGGGAATCATTATCTCTTAGCACGAAAAGATTGTGTTTTGATTGTGGAATAGAACTACCTGAGAAATTCACACCAAAAATGTTCTCATTTAATTCGCATGTTGGTGCATGTGAAAAGTGTAAAGGATTAGGTGTTGTAAAATCAATAGACCCAGATTTGTTCATTGTAGATACATCTAAATCCATTAAACAGGGGGCAATTGGTCCCATAAGCGAAAATAAGGACGAAGGAAGCTGGCTTGTTTCATTACTAAAGAGTTTGGGCGAGCATTATGGTTTTAATTTAGATACTCCTATAGGTGATTTAACTAAAGAACAGTATCAAGTCCTCTTCTATGGTTCTGATGAAATATTGAAATTACGAAGGGACATTAAGAGAAAGAACTATTCTTATACTTATGAACGGGAGAGGGAATGGAGAGGATTAATCCCAATTTATGAGCGATGGATAACAAATACGAAGTCTTATTGGTTCATTAACTGGATGGATAAGTTCACTCGAGTACAAATTTGTTCTGATTGTAATGGAACCAGATTGAAGCCAGATTGGTTAGCAGTAAGAATTGGTGGATTAAATATTAATGAAGTTACTAAATGTTCCATAAATGAAGCAAATGATTTCTTCACAAACTTATCTTTTGGTGGATCAGATCAAATAGTTGCACAAGGATTAGTAGAAGAAATCTTGGATAGATTAGGATTCTTAGTTGATGTCGGATTAGACTACTTAGCTTTAGATAGAGAATCTAGAACGTTATCCGGAGGAGAAGCACAAAGAATTCGTTTAGCAACACAAATTGGCAATAAATTGGTTGGTGTGCTCTATGTTCTTGATGAACCCAGTATAGGCTTGCATCCTCGAGATAATAATCGTTTAATAAATACATTATATGAATTACGAGGTCTAGGTAATACTGTAGTTGTTATTGAACATGATGAAGCCACTATTCGAAGTGCAGATCATATTATTGACATGGGTCCTGGTGCAGGAGTAAATGGTGGAAAAATTGTTGCAGAAGGGAATCTGAAAACAATAATGGATAATAAGAAATCAATAACCGGTCAATACTTAAGCGGACTTGTAGAAATTAAGATGCCAAAGAAACGTCGTAAAGGAAAAGAATTCCTGACCATTGAGGGAGTTAGTCAGAATAATCTTCAAAATATAACCGCTAGATTCCCATTGGGAGTTTTTAATTGTGTGACTGGAGTAAGTGGATCAGGAAAAAGCTCACTTCTCATTGAAACACTATATCCAATATTAGCAAAAGCGTTTCATAGATCAAGAAAAGAACAAGGAAATTATTCCAAAATTGAGGGAATTGGGAAATTAGACAAAGTCGTTCTTATTAATCAAGATCCTATAGGTCGAACTCCCAGATCCAATCCAGCAACCTATACAGGATTATTTGATCATATTAGGGATTTATTTGGTAAACTACCAGAAGCAAAAATCAGAGGATTCACAAATTCAAGATTCTCCTACAATAACTCAAAAGGCAGATGTCCTGCATGTCGAGGAAGAGGAATTAAAGAAATAGAAATGCTCTTTCTAAGTAATGTAGAAATTACTTGTGATGAGTGTTTTGGTAGACGATACAATCGCGAAACTATGAAAGTGAAATTCAAAGAGAAAAGTATTGCAGATGTTCTAGAAATGACTGTTGAATATGCAATGCCATTCTTTGAGAATCAACCAAAGATAATGAAGATCCTAAAGGTTATGGACGAAGTTGGTTTAGGATACTTACAATTAGGACAATCAGCTACTACCCTATCAGGTGGAGAAGCTCAAAGAGTTAAATTAGCTTCTGAATTGTGTCGACCTCAAACAACAAAAACACTCTATCTACTAGATGAACCAACTGTAGGACTTGCTGCATTCGATGTCCATAAACTAATGAATATTTTACAGAAACTGGTTGATGGTGGTAACACAGTAATCATCATAGAGCATAATCTTGATGTTATCAAATGTGCAGATTGGGTTATTGATCTTGGACCAGATGGGGGAGAAAAAGGTGGAAGAATTGTTGCAGAGGGAACACCTGAACAAGTGAGTAGTAATAACAATTCAATTACAGGACGTTATCTGAAAAGTGTCATTGGACGATCAAAGTAATTCTTGTGTTTTTCAGAATTAGTTTCTGCCATCTCTAGAGTTTATTATTTTATATAGAAAACTACTCAGTATTCTTGTGAGAAGACTATATTATTAGAGATACTGAGGGATAAAAATAACACACATAGAATCACAAAAGAAAACTAAGACAAAAAAGAGTCCAATTGAGAAAACAACAGACTTATCTGATGATATTGTTAATCCATATTGTCCAGATTGTGGCAGTGAAAACGTTTACGGGATAAGTAGAGTAGTTGGTTATTTTAGTGTTATAGGTAATTGGAATAGATCAAAACAAGCAGAATTAAAAAGAAGACAAAAAGGAAATTATTGGCATGAAGAAGATTAACTTCTTCAATACCTTTTAAAAATCAGTAAGAGAATTCAAATCGTTTGTTTTTTCCTCCATGACTATCAACGAAGATTTTCTCCTTGTTAGGACCATCAACAAACTCGATTTCTTGTCCTGGAGAAGTAAAAGGTGGTTCTTTCGGAGCTATGAATTTATGATCTTCTTTATGTTTATAGATCTGAATGAATTCCGCAGGGTTATCATCACTTGGACCGATAACTACAAGTTTGGAACCAATCTGACTAAATAAAGAAATGCCCCAATCATTTTCATAAAATCCAATAATATCTTTCATATCTGGAATTTTTTCTTCTGTCTTAGGGGTTAAATTTTCTTCTTCCTTCGCAAGTTTATCAAATATTTTGTTTATACCCAGAAATAGAGTTAAAGCCGGACCATTTATCGCGTTTGTAAGAACTACGACAATTATTTTCTTATCTTGAATGATTCCAGATTTTGTAATGAAACCTGGATAGCCACCACCATGACCTGCAATTTCGATATTAGGTAAACTAGTTATGCTAAAACCTAATCCCCAGTTTGCCATCTTGGATTTAAATTGTATTCGTTGCATTTCTCGTTTAATATAATCCGGAAACAGAATATCATTTCCGAAGATATGAGCTTGATAGAATTTAATCAAGTCCTCAGTCGTGCTACTCAAGCCTGTTGCCGAATGCATAATTCTAGCTGGAATGTGTTCTAATTGTTCTCGATCTTTTCTTGGGAATTTTACTTTATATCCAGTTGCATGTCTTGCGAGATTAGATTCATTTACATCAGTCACAGTATTTTCCATGCCAAGTGGTTCAAGAATTTCCTTTTGCATGTAGTCGTGATAGGTTTGACCAGAGATTGTTTCAATTATTTGACCTAATAAGGTATAACCGAAATTAGAATATTTTAATAGCTCACTTGTTTCAAAATAACTTACTCCCTCTGTAACTTGAGCCATTATTTCCTCGATTCCAGGAAACTCATATGTTCTCCAATGAGCAGTTTTGCCATCTCGAGTCATTCCACTTGAGTGGGTGAGTAGGTGACGAATTCTTATGTTTTTGAGGTTCTCATCTTTTTCAGATGTAAACCAAGGCAAATATTTTGAAATTTTATCATCAATTGAAAGTTTCTCTTCATGATAAAGCTTCATAATTGCTGTTGCTGTAAAAAGCTTTGAATGCGAAGCAATACGAAATAGATGCTGATCAGTGAGTTTTGTTTTCT
The DNA here is from genome assembly GCA_030671945.1 of Candidatus Heimdallarchaeota archaeon. Classification (GTDB taxonomy): domain Archaea; phylum Asgardarchaeota; class Heimdallarchaeia; order JABLTI01; family JABLTI01; genus JABLTI01. The sequence goes on along the minus strand of DAOVHJ010000005.1, from coordinate 16,445 downwards.
TCTCAAGATTAGCGAAACCATATTCTTTCTTGAAAACTATTTCATCCTCTATGAAAATCCCAACTGCAACACCTGGAATTTCTTTGATATAGGTTTGATAATCAAGCCAATTATCTATGAGATGAATAGCTTGTTTGAGAAGTTTTTTCTTTGATTTTTTTTCTGTCATAATTTAAAAATAATATGTGTCTTAAAAACAGTTATTGTTAAGCTGATAGAAAAATGATAATTACAAGGTAAAGAAACTAAGTGCTTCTTAGTGTCTTACCAGGTAAATTACTTTGATGTTCGCCTTTTTCTATTACAATATCACCATTTACGAGCACATAGTCTATTCCAACAGATAATTGATGAGGATTTGCAAAAGTTGCTTTATCAGTTATTTTTTCTTGATCAAATACAACAATATCTGCCCACATGTTCTTCTTTAATAAACCTCGATCAGCTAGACCCAATGTTTGAGCAGGAAAAGATGTTATTTTACGTATTGCCGTTTCTAATGACATAATCTTTTTCTCTCTTACAAAATGACCAAGCACCCTTGGAAATGTACCAAAGAAACGAGGATGTGGTTTACCATAGCTTAATGGTCCGGTGAGTGGTATTGACGATCCATCACAACCAATCATTGTATATCGTCCTTTCATAATTCGTTGAATGTCTTCTTCACCCATGCTTTCAACGGTCATTCCACCCTTAGCTTCTTCATCGATTAGTATCTCACATAAAACCTCAAACTCATCTTCTTTACCATTTGCTTTTGTTATTTCTGTTAATGATTTGCCCATGTATTTGGACCATTTTTCAGTTTCAAGGGAAGATATGTAGACGCATTCCCAACCAATATTCTTAACAAAACTCTCAAAGTTAGTGCCATCATAAAGATCCTTTTTGATTTTTTCTTTTTCTTTAGGATCCTTTAATCGTTCAACTAACTTCTCAGGTCCTCCTTCATGACTCCAAGGGGGTAGAAGAGTCATCAGAGAGGTTGCACCTCGATTGTAAGGATATTGATCGCAAGTAATGTTGATACCACGCTGATTTGTTTCTTCAATTAGTTTGAGAGTTTCTTTACTACGACCCCAATTAGCCTTACCAGAGACTTTATGATGAGCTATTTGCCCACCTCTGCAACCAGATTGTTCAACAATATCAATCACTTCTTGTATTGCTTCTATCACTAGATTTCCTTCATTTCTAATATGGCTGAAATAAAGTCCATTGTATTTAGCTACTTCTTTAGTTAATTCAAGAACTTCATCTGTTTCTGCATATGCTTGAGGTGTGTAAATCAAACCAGTAGAAATACCAAAAGCACCTGCTTCCATTGCATCTCGTATATAATCTTTCATTTTTTGCATTTCATCTTTTGTTGGTTTGCGATCTTCATAACCCATCGCAGCCATGCGAATCATGCCAAATCCGAGGTTATAAGCAACATTCGATGAGCACCCAATTTTTTCCATCTCATCAAGATATTCACTATAAGAAGTCCATGTGACATTAAACTCTAAGCCAGGTGGAGCAGCCATAGAAAACTCTTTGTCAAATAATTCTTGCTTCTCTGGATTGACGGGAGCTAAGGATGCACCACACATTCCAACAACTAAGGTAGTAATTCCTTGATGGATAGTAGAGATTACCATTGGATCAAAAGGTATGGAATAATCAGAATGTGAATGTATATCAATAAATCCCGGAGAAACAATCAATCCCGTAGCATCTATTACCTTTGTTTTCTCACTTGGTTCTATTAAGCCAATTTTAGTAATTTTACCTTTTGTTATTCCTATATCTGCTTTAAACCAAGGATTACCCGTTCCATCAATAACTCTTCCATTTTTTATTACAATATCAAATTCCATTTTATTTTCCTCATTTGTTTCTATTTTCTACCATAATAGGTAAACATGTTTACTTTAGCTTTCGCTGCTTTCAAGTATGACCAAAGAACGCCTTTGTGTAAAGCTAAATGAGCTGTCAACTTAGGAAGAAAATGAGTCCATGATCGAGGAGGGGAATCCGGTTCATAAAACGGGCGCAAAGTTTCTTTGAGTAATTCTTGATCATTAAATTTCTTGAAATATTTCCTAAGATAATCACACCCATTATCAAATACTACCAACACTTCATCAAGATCTTCCTTATTCAGTAAAATCTCAAGTTTATGAGTTTCTTTTCCAGACGGAAACTTTCCTGAATAAATATCAATATCTATTCGAGGGATTTGAGCTATATGATTAACTAGGCTAAGTAAAGTTCTACTATCTTTCGTTAAGCGAAAAGTGAGAGGAACCTCATCAGCTTTTTCCATAACAACTCGAACTTCTTTGACTTCATCCTCAAAAAAATCCAGCAAAACATCCTTTATGATTTTCATGGGAAAAAATAGGTCTTTGCAGTAAAATATTTTTCCAAAATAAGGAAGAGTAAAAGGGTAATTGTTCCTTAATACAAATCTTTTATTAAGTAAAAACAAGAGAATTAAAGCAATTAGCGAGTGCGTGAGTTATGTCGAATTTGGATACATCCATAAGAAGGTATGCCGAAAATGAGAATGGAGATTATATAGAAATCTGCAGTTGTCTTAATCCAAACAGATTTTTAAAATTCGATATTAATTCTAAGAATTATCAAGGAACTTGTGGATGTGATAAGGAATACCCTTGTGCAAGGTTGCAAATAAATAAACACAAATTAGTTTTGCTCCGAAGAAGACAACGATTCTTAGAACCATATTTCGCACATAAGAAAAAGAATCCCAAAATTAAAAAGAATCCTAATGATCAAACTATAGATCAATTTTTTGCTGAATGAGGATTAGCTTTTCTGGGAAATTAGTGGTAAGCAGAATTCAGTTTTATATTTTTGTTTACATTTATTACAAGAATAAATAACTATTACTTTTTCACATTTTATCCCCATATCTTTAGATAATTGTACTGAATATTCACCTTGGCATTTATGGCACTTTTCGGGGATAACTAAAGTAACTTTTTGTTCAGCATCTACTTCGAATTCTTTTATATGGAATCTTCCAAGATCATAATATGCGAATTCTTCCAGTAGTTCTTCGAAATATTGTAATGCTTTCTGACTTCTAGTTCTAGCAAGATCTTTCCCTGTTTTAGTTTGCATGGTTTTAGGTGCTGCTGCAGTATATGTTAGTTCTCGGCTTAGATTCTTGAGAATAGAACTGCTCAGGTTGGCACCTCTTAGCGTCATTTTTGTAAAGAAATTAGCAATACCTAAAGGTCCGAGTTTTTCTAATCGGTCTGCATCATGAACGATTTTGCAATTTATGTTACAATCAAGTTTTTCATTATAAAGAGCAGAGATTGCGGTTTCTACAGCTTCAACATCTTTCTTTGATAAACCACTATTTACAAGCAACTTTTGAGCAATAGAAGATGAGTGTTCCTCCTCAGTTACGTGGTCATCATGATATTTTCCTAGAACAAATTTACCTGCATCATGGAGAATGGCGGCTATTGTTGGTACTAAAGGATTAACACCCTCATTCAACGCTAATTTATAAGCGATTTTTCCAACACGAAAAGAATGATCCCAAAGGAAATTAGTTGTGAAAGTTGGTGCATCCTCATTGAAAGCTTTTTCAGACTCTTGAATTATTTCCATTGCCTGATCTAAGAACAAAGGTATTTCACTCTCTAGCATTGCATCTAAACTATATACATGATGTTTTTTCTTTTTCAAATCTAGTAATTCCTTTAGGTTGGTTATTTCCTTTTCTAATTCCACTTGATCTTCCAAGTTAAACATTTTAGCTATTACAAAAGCATCAGATAATGAATGAAACTCAAGAAAACGAATACCTCTATTTTGCCATTGAAAGGCTTCCTGCCAAAAGGATTTAACACATAACTTTACCATCTGTGTTCGCAGGTCTTCTTTCGAATTCATTTCTTCCAAGGTAAATTTAGAAATAGCATTAAACAACAAGACGCCGGCAAAAAAAAACATTTTCTGATTCATTAATTCTTTAGATATTTCCAAAGCTTGTGAAAGAATCGCTTTTTCAGGTTTCATGAAATTAAAGTTTGCGAGAAAAGTATCTACTTGTGCGAGGAGATCCCCATTCACTTGCTCTGAAACAACCTGTGAATTAGGTAAGTCAAAAAAGTCTCCTGTTTGAGAATTCTTTGCATTACTGATTTTTACTAATTTAGTTCTGTCATTTAAACTAGTGAAAATGTTATCAATTTCCTTTACTCGGTCTGAAGAAAATGCCAAGAATTTTATGTCTAATATTGCTCGGTGAAGATCATCAGCTCTACTTCGCTTAATTTGTGATAGTATTTTTGCTAAGATTCGCATTGGCTTTAATTTGAATGCGAAAACTAGCGGCTCTATTTTTCCAGTAGTATACCAATATGGAACAATCAGAGAGCTACTTTTGAGTTGTGATAATAAATCAGCTAATATCTTTTCACCTAACAAAGGTAAATCTACTGGGACAACTAATGCGATATCACTTTCCATGAAGTTGAAGGAAGATACTATACCCAGTGTGGGTCCATTACATAGAAACCGATAATTATCTTTCGCAATAGTAACTTTTGATTTAATGTTTTCAGGAAATTCATCAATGAGTTTTTGATAGATTGATTTACTATCATCAAATTTAACCATAATGATTATCTTATCACAGAGATTTGAGAGCATTTTAGTTGTTCTTTTTAAAATAATTTCCCCGTTAAATGACATTAGGGCTTTATCTATCCAAGGTTCGTTTTCCTTTTGAAATCGAATACTGTATCCACCTGAAAGAATTATTCCAGTAATTAACTGCTTAGATGAGTTTTGGTGGATCATCTTCTTCAACATATGAATTGATTAACAACTATTCAATATTCTTTCGATTAAAAAGATAAAAAAAGATGAAAGAAGAAGGATTCTAATTCCTTCTACGACGTTCACTTCTTGAACGTGTTTTAGGAGGTTTCTTCTTAATCTCATCAGAGATGCTTTTCATATCGATTTCTTTCTTGTCTTCTTCCTCTTCTTCGAGTTCATCCTCGACATCATCTTCCGCGTAATATGCTTCTTCAATTTCTTTATCGACTTTCTTTCTCTGCTCATCTTGTTTTCGCATTTCAATGATTGTTTCTGAAACTTCAACTTTTCTTACTTCGCGACCGATAGTAAAGAGAACAGATCCAAATACCATGAAGACAAAGAAAATTGCTATAATACTTGCAACAAATATTCCAATTGGTGGTATATCAGGATCATCTCGCTCTTGTGGAATTTCAAAGAGAAGCCACGCAATAATATTTTCCCAGAGAAGAGCATTATCATATGCTTCAAACCAAGTTTCAGAGCTGCTATTGGTTATAGCTAAATCACTAAACATGATTGCTGAAGCACAAGATATTCCTCGACTATCATATGCATCAATTTCATTTGAAGCTAAAATAGTGTGTTCTTGGGTTTTACCGCCTTGAACCTCTCCATCTGGATTGACCTCATAAGTTGTGACTGAAGTATTAATCACTCTTTGAGCAAAGATAGTGTCAACAGATGTACTATAGGTTATTAGTTCATTTACAGGATTAGTACCAAGAAATCCTTGTAAGATTGAATGATCAGTCAACATTGTATCGTTATTGATGTAAATAAATCGTTCATCATCATATCGATTGTTAAAATCATTCATTAAGGTAATTTGAGCTCGATCTATGGATAAACCTCCATAGTCTACTTCATCTTGACCGCCACTACTCATCATATAGTTCAGGTAGTTTGAATGACTAGTGTAATTTCTCATTTCTTCTTCAAAGAAATATGGATTAGCCAAATACAACATAGATCCACCATCACGATAATATTCAAACAATGCTCTACGCTCAATAACAGAAAAAGCACTATCTGAACCGGGAGCTCGTATGGCATTAAGATTTGGAGCAGGTAGAATGATTAAATCAGCACCTTGAAGATTTACCAATGAAAAATTATCATAGTTTATGAAAACTGTAATCTCAAGACGTTCTTCAATTGCTTGGATAGCTGATTGCATTTGTGTGTGATTGAAGGTTTGTTGATGGGCTACATCAAAAATTACAATAGGTTTGTTTTTGCCTTTGTAATCACTTCCAGCATTAACATTTACTAAATTAATACTTAATTGAAATAGAAGTATAAGACTCAAAATGATCATTAATGTATAGGTAATTTTCTTCGATTTCATTGCAATCAACCATATCAATAGTAGATTATAATCTATTAGTGGTTTTCCTCAGTAACCACTTATATAACTTTTTTGAAGAATTAGCTAAGTCAAATATTAAACTATTTACATAACAATAAAATGAAATCCAGAGATTTTGTCTTATTTAGAATAATATAATAAGAACAACAGTAAATTTAAATGCGGTAGCTCTGGCAGTAAGAGGAGAATCAAGTTGTGATTATTATGGGAACACTTTTCTTAGCATTAACTGGGACACAAGGTTCAGGAAAATCAGTCTTCACCGACATTGCAAAAAGGAAATATCAAATTCCAACTTATAGATTAGGTACTATTATCATTGACGAATGCAAGAAAAGAGGATTGGAGGTTAATGGTCGTAATATGGCTAAAATGGCTTTGGCTTTAAGGTACGAAGAAGGGGATCAAGCAATTGCTAGAAAAGCTTTACCTGCTATTAAAGAATTAATTCAAGATAATCCTAAAATGCTGCTTATTGATGGAGTTCGCTCATATGCAGAACTTGCTTTATTACGAGCAGAGTTAGGCAAAATAAATCTGGTTGCAATTATCTCTTCTCTACAAATCAGGAAACAAAGAGTAGAAGCAAGAAAACGAATTGATCATGAATCAGAAGGGGATTTTGAGGAAAGAGAACAAAGAGAACTTGGTTTTGGTTTGGGTGATGTAATAACAAAAGCTAATCATTACATTTTGAATGATGATATTTCAAAGCAAGAGTTCATAAGAAAGATTGAACAAATTCTTGAAAAAATATTAGCCAATAAATAACAAAATCAAAATAAGAAATGAATGATTACGCTGAATCCAAAGAATGGTAGTTCAGCATAAATGTTCTAAGAAGCTACCAGTTGTGCTTTCTTAATTTTGCAGTAGCTCCATAGCCACAGCTTGCACATACTGCTTTTCTCATGTTATAGGAATTGTTTCCGCATCTTCGACAGCGTATGTGTGTTGGTGTACGATTTTTCTTTCCTTTACTGGGAGTTCCTTTGGTCATTATGATTCACCTTTATCTTTCATTTTTGGAAGCTATTTTTTAGCGACACTAGGTGGCGGACTAATAATTATCACATTATCTCCACGTAAGATGATTGTTCCTAGATTATTATTTTCACCATCATCAATTATTTCCTCTGCTTCATCCAGAGTTAAGTTGAGATGAGCATCATAATTTTTTAGCTTACCTCTTAATTGACGTCCACCCTTCAATTTCACTAATACAATACCATTTAATGACATTGAGAGTAAATCCATTGGTCGATCTTTGTTTAATCGTTTCTCTTGTTTGCTCATTTTGTTTTAATCTCCAAGCATAAAGATATAGAACAATCTATTTCTTTTTTGTAAATGATTGGTTTTTAAATTCTTTCTCTATTTCCATTCTCTTCGTAAATAGAAGAAATAGGATAGATGGATATTTTCTTCTATTTTTTGAACTAATCTATTGTTTTTAAGCTTTTAGCTTAATTAACATTTAGCAAAAATATATTAAATTCCAACGTGGAGTTCAATCAAATCTCTGTAAGGTGGAATAAAAAATGCAGGTTTTGCGAAGACATGTACTACGAAAAGGCGACTTCAAATTACTCAAAGAGCAATTAAGTAAGATTATAGAAGGATCCATTGATTTGCTCCTTAAAGAGGGTGCTGAATTAGTTATAACTGATAGTGGCGAATTATACGCTGAAAATAAGATAGTTTTAGCTTTCAAAGTTGGTGAGAGAGTTATCCCAAGTTTACGAGCATTAAATGAAGGATTGGTAAAACTACCAACAATTACCGTAGATATGGGTGCGGTACCTTATGTAACAAATGGTGCTGATATTATGGCTCCAGGCATAACCCACGTAACAGAAGGATTAGTAGCAGGGGATATTGTTACTATAATAGACGAAAATTATGGGAAATCTCTAGCAGTTGGTGAATTGTTGTTTGATAGTGATAATATCAAACAAACAGAAAAAGGGAAAGTAATTAAGAACCTACACTATGTGAATGATAGCATATGGTCCTTAGAGTTATAGAAAAGAATTCTAAACTAGCCGAATTGTTTCTAATACATCTGGTGCTTTTGTTTCAATTTTTAACATCTTATGTAAAGTTGATGCTAATGAAATACACTTTGATTTTTCACCATGTATTAAGAAGAGCTTTTCCGGTCGAGGAGTTGCTTTTCGAGCATAATTCAAAAGTTCTCTGCGATCACTATGACCTGAAAATCCAATGACAGTATGAATTTCCATCTCGATCTTTAGTACTCGAGCATGACCTTTTTCCATAACAGTGATTTCATTCACATTCTTCTGTACTTTTCTACCAAGTGATCCTTCTCCCTGATAACTAACGAATATTAAGGAGTTTTTAGCACCACCAGATAATTTATCGAAATATTCTACCGAAGGTCCACCGGTCATCATACCACTTGTTGCCAAAATAATACATGGATCACCCAAGATTATTTTTGCGCGTTCATCTCTACCCTCAACTTTGTGGAAACATTCTGCTAAAAATGGATTTTGTCCAACATGAAAGATTTTCTCTCTCAATTTTCTACTGAGATATTCAGGATGACAAGTAGTTACTGCTGTTGCTTCTGAAATCATTCCATCAAGATAGATTGGAACTTTTGGAATCATACCTTTTGCCATTAATGATTCGAGAACAATTTGTAACTCTTGAGCACGTCCAACAGCAAGTACAGGTACCAGTACTTTCCCGCCACGGTTCAAGGTTGTACTAATTATTTCCATTAAGTGTGTTTCAGCTTCTTTATTGGTAGGCATTACATCTTGTGGATTCCCATATGTCGATTCCATAAATAATGCCTCTAAACGTGGGAATTTTGAGACTGCAGGATCTAATAAATTAGTATGTCGATATTTGAAGTCTTGAGCAATTGCTAAATTATAGAGACCATTACCAATATGTAAATGCACAATTGCTGAACCCAAAATATGACCAGCATTATGTAAAGTTAATCGAACATCAGGTGAGATGTCTGTTACTTCACCATAACTCAAAGGTATTGTATGTAGGACTAAATCCCTAACATCCTTTGAAGCATATGGTAACATCTTACCTTCTTTTTTAGCTACATCTAAATAATCAATTTGTAAAAGAGTCATTAAATTACTTGTAGCTTTAGTAGTGTAAACTGGGCCTTCGTAACCATATTTGTACAAGTATGGTAGAAAACCACAGTGATCTAAATGAGCATGAGTTATAACTACAGCATCAAGATTTACTATTGAAAATTCCAAAGTATCAAGCCTTGGAAACATATCTTTGGTAGTGTTTCGGCCTACATTAACTCCACAATCAATTAAAATACTGCTCTCTGGTGTGCGTAGTAAAGTAGCACTACGACCAACTTCACGATAACCCCCAAGTGAAGTTACTCTCACCCATTCTGTAGGAAACATTTGTTTTCTATGAATTCTTCTCCCAACTTTTCGTAGGATTTTTTTCCTCTCTTCACTATTTTTGAATAAAATATCACGAACTGTTTTTATAATTCGAGATTCCAAAGGAGGTGCTCTCGAGACATTTGGTCTCCAGAATGTTTCAGAAGTAATTTTTCTTAATGTTGCACCATTTTTTCCAATTACTAATCCCGGTTTTACTGCCTCAATAAGAATCTCACCAATATTTGGATCAAATTGAATTGAGGATATTTCTGCTTCTTCAGGAACAAGATCTTTAACAAGGTTTGTAGCTTTTGTTTGATCCTTCCTTACAGATGGATCTGAACGAATGACAATTCTTTTTCGTAAATCTTTTGCTAAATTTTTGACCAGTTCACCATTGTCAACTAAAATTTGTGGATTTCTTGAATACACAGCAACTTCAGGTCCTTCAAACTCAATTTCTGTAATATCAGCTGAAGGAGGGGTTTTTGCTAGAATTGCTGTTTTGATTTCGTTCAGAGTTTCTTGACTTATTAACATGTTTTCTCTCTCGTATGTTTTGAAATTTTTATGTTTTTTTTATAACAATTATTATTTTGAAATTCTTCCAGAATTCAAGGCATTTTTCGGCTAAAGAATACTATCAGTGTTTTAGTTCATAACTTGCTATCTATGTCTTTACTAGTCTTTTGTCTTGGAAGTCGTTGTTCTTTTGATGTTTCTTTAATTCGTGGACATCAACCAAAATTGAATTTACACAAGTTAAGATAATGGCTTTCTTGCCAAAAAAACTCCTTAGCTATCTTGAAAAGATTTTAGTATTTAAAACTATTCTTAATGGTTATTTTATTGCAGACAGAAAAATTGAGCTATTATTTCCTATGAATATCTTCTCTGATTAATACTTAACAATGAAAAAGCTATTAAAAGAAGAGTATTTTCTGCAAATTAGCAGAGAATAAGATTTGGTGAGTATAAAGTGTCTGAAAAAAGAAAAATTGTTGAGTCAGTACCAAATTATAGTGAAGGAACTGATGGAAAGATAGTCGAAGCTATTGTCGATGAAATAAGAAATACACCAAAAACTAGAATTGTTGACATACAATATGATTCTGATTATAATAGAGCGGTAATTACTTTCGTGGGAGAGCCTGAAGCTGTTCTTAATGCAAATATTGCTGCTTCCAAAAAAGCTATGGAATTAATTGATATGACAAAACACAAAGGACAACACCCTCGCATTGGTGCAACAGATGTCGTTCCTTTCGTTCCAGCACAGAATATGACTATGGAAGAATGCAATGAATTAGCTAAAAGATACGCAGAAGCTATGGCTAAAGAAGGTGTCCCCATATATCTCTATGAGGAAACAGCTACAAAACCAGAACGAAGAAATATTGACAACATTCGTGTTGGGGATTATGAGGGATTAAGAAAAACCATAGAAACAAATCCTGATCACAAACCTGATTTTGGTCCATCTAAATTCCATCCAAGAGGAGGTGCAACAGTAACTGGAGCAAGAATGCCTCTTGTGTGTTTGAACATAAATTTAGGAACAACAGATGTTAAAGTTGCGAAAAGAGTTGCTAGAAGAATTCATCTTGCTTCTGGAGGTTTAGTTAACATTAAGGCAATGGGAACTGCAATCGATGGAGAGGATTTTGTACAGGTAGGCATTAGTAACATAAACTACAAGAAAACACCTATGTATAGACAACTGGAATTAGCAAGAATAGAAGCTGCAAGATACGGAGTCCCAATAATTGGAACCGAACTAGTAGGACCAATTCCTTTAGAAGCAGCCCTAAACTCTCTCGAATACTACCTTCAACTTGTTAATCCTAAACATCTTAAAGAAGAAAATCTTATTGAACATTATTTTGACTTCTAAAAAAATTTGATTTCGCGAGTGATACAAGCACTCGCATAATTTTTGTTTTTCTTAGTTTTCTACTACAATCTTACCATTTTTGATTACTTTAGAGACTAGATTAATACCAAATTGATAAGATAGGAAATAGTAATTTGGGACTTCAAAAATAGCAATATCTGCTTTTTTACCTACTTCTAAAGATCCAATTTCGTTTTCTCTTTGAATTGCACATGCAGCATTAATTGTTGCAGCAGTTAGTGCTTCTGCAGGAGACATTTTCATGTTATAACAAGAAAGTACAATCGTCATGAGCATTGATTCGGTCCAACAATTAGGATTTAAATCCGTAGCAATAGCAACGGGTATACCATACTCAATCATCTTTCTTGCTGGAGCATAATCCTTCATCATAAGACAAAATGGAGTACCAGGTAAGAGAATTGCAATAACACCAGCTTTCGCCATTGCTTTCAATCCGGTATCATTTGATTGTAACAAATGACCGGTTTGCACTGCTTTTAATTCAGCAGCTAGTGCAGCACCATTAGTATCAACAATTTCATCAATATGAATAATCATCTTAATTCCAAGATTTTTAGCAGCTAAGAGAATTTTTCTTGTTTGATCGATGGAGAAGATTCCTTTTTCACAAAAAACATCACAAAATTCAGCTAATCCTTTTTCAGCTACTTTTGGAAGCATTTCAGAAATGACAAGATCAACATACTCATCTGTTCGTCCTTTGAACTCTGGGGGAATTGCATGAGCTCCCAGAAAAGTTGGAACCAGATCTATTGGATGCTGTTTATCCAGAACTCTTACAGCTTCTAATGATTTAATTTCGTCTTTTGTAGATAAACCATAACCTGATTTTGCTTCGACAGTTGTGGTCCCATGTTTTAACATCTTATTCAAAATGTTCTTCCCGTTTTCAACTAGTTCTTCAATTGTAGCTTTTCTTGTTTCTTTTACCGTCTTTAGAATCCCTCCACCAGCTTCTAGGATTTCTAAATATGTTTTTCCAGCTAATTTCATTGTTAGTTCATTTTCTCGGGAACCCGCAAAGATAAGATGAACATGAGGATCTACAAAACCTGGTGTAACTAATTTGTTAGTTGCATCGATTTGAATTGTTTTCTCATTAATTTTCACCGCATTCATTAATTCATTTGTAGTTCCAACGAAAACTATTTTTCCGTCTTTAATTGCTAATGCGCCATCGTTTATTATAGCTAATTCTTTCATTGCTTTACCAATTCGAGGTACTCCGAATTTTGAGTTCAGCGTTACTAATTCATTAGCATGTATGATTACTGTATCAGGAATTATACCCTTAGAATTCTTAGAAGACATATGCAGCCTAACCTTTTATCCTCTTTTTTCAAATGAGGATGTTTCTACTTAAGAAGATTGCTTTAAACAATGGGAAAAAATTTAACAGAGAATAATAAAATCTAAAATAAGAAGAAATATTGAAAGGTAAGCAAATTAGGATTTATGTTATACATTATCGGAGATAAGCAAATTGACAGATCAAAAGAAAGAAGTCGAAATATATGGCCGCCCAATGTTTATGGATTTGAAACCAGATAAGTCTTTGAAGGCAGATGAAAGTACTGAAATGTTGCAATGTAAAACATGGGATGCTGAAGCAGCTCTAAGAATGCTAAAGAATAATTTGCATCCAAACGTTGCACGTAATTGGGAAGAATTAATCGTCTATGGTGGATCTGGAAGAGCTGCAAGGAATTGGAAGGAATATCATAAGATTGTGAGAGCATTAAAAGAGCTCGAACCAGATGAAACTCTTTGCGTTCAGTCAGGAAAACCTGTGTATATTGCTCCAACACATAAAGAAGCCCCAAGAGTTATAATAGCAAATTCAAATTTAGTAGGTTATTGGGCAACTCAAGATTATTTCGATGAAATGGACCGCTTAGGTCTGATGATGTTTGGGCAAATGACTGCTGGAAGTTGGATCTATATTGGCACTCAGGGAATTCTACAGGGAACCTATGAGAGCTTTGCTGCTGCTGCAAAAATGGATTTCAAAACTGATTCTCTAGCAGGTAAATTTATTCTTACCGCTGGTATGGGGGCAATGTCTGGTGCTCAACCAATGGCTGCAACATTGAATGATGCAGTAATTATTGATGTTGAAATTAAAGATTCAGAAATAGCTCGAAAAGTAGAGGAAAATTACTGTGACAAGATGACTTACGAGCTTGATGAAGCTATTAAGTGGGCATTAGAAGCTAAGAGGAACAAAGAACCACTTTCCATTGGACTCGTAGGCAATGCTGCAGATATTCATCCAGAACTCATTAGAAAAGGAGTTATTCCTGATATTGTAACAGATCAAACTTGTGCACATGAAGTGAAAAAATATGTGCCTAGTGGATATGATAAGAATTATGTAGAACTCCTTGAAAGTGGTGTACAGATTAGTGAAAGGGAATATGTTCGTGAATCCTTCAAATCTATGGCTTCACATGTGAAAGCAATGATTGAAATGCAAGAGAAAGGAGCAATCGTATTTGATTATGGTAATGCAATTCGAAATCAAGTGGAATTAGCACTTGAAATAATAAATGGTAACGCTCCTGCTGCAGCTGGAATGACAAAAGAAGATGTCAATGACATGAGGGAGCATTTCAAGAAAATTGGTTTAGTTACCGTTAGAAATAAAGAAGGCGGGTATGCATTTCCGGGTTTTATATTAAAATATGTGAGACCGCTTTTCTGTGAAGGAAAAGGACCTTTCAGATGGGCAATTTTATCAGGCGATCCAAAAGATTTAGCAGTAATTGATGATGCTCTTATTTCAACATTCCCAGATGACAAGCCATTAGTGAGATGGATTGATCGAGTACGCGAAAAAGTACCAATTCTTGGATTACCTACAAGGATTTGTTGGTTAGGTTATGGTGAGCGAGCAAAGTTTGGTTTAATTATAAATGATCTCATAAAAGAAGGAACGGTATCAGCTCCGGTTGTCATTGGTCGCGATCATCTCGATTGTGGGTCAGTAGCATCACCAAGCAGGGAAACAGAAGAAATGAAGGACGGGAGCGATGCAATAGCAGATTGGCCACTTATCAATTTTGCATTAAACGCAGTCAATGGTGCAAGTTGGGTCTCCTTCCACCACGGAGGAGGAGTTGGAATTGGAAATTCACTTCATGCAGGCATGGTAATAGTAGCTGATGGTACAAAAGAACGAGCTAAGAGATTGCAGAGAGTCCTCACAGTTGATCCTGGAACAGGTGTTGCTCGACACGTTGATGCTGGATATGATTTAGCAATAAATGTAGCAAAGGATCGAAAGGTAAAGATCCCAAAATAAGTGGTGATAGAAATGGTAACAGCTAAGCTTTTATTTGAAATGGATGCAGAAAAGGTTTGCAAACAAATAGATTCCTTCATTCAAGGAATGATTGAAACCTCGAAAACTAAAGGCCTTATAGTTGGTTTGAGTGGTGGTATCGATTCAGCAGTTTGTGCTGCATTAGCTGTAAGAGCAATAGGGAAGGAAAAAGTGCTTGGTCTAATAGAACCAAATGCAAAACTAGATCCAGCTTATGAGGAAGATGCCAGGATCCATGCAAAACAATTAGGCATCGAAGTCAAGAAAATTGCAATTACTGACATGGTTGCTGCTTTTATAACAAACGCTGATGTGGAAATAGCTAAAAACCAACTTGCTCTAGGGAATGTGATGGCACGATTACGAATGGTAATAAATTATGCCTATGCAAACCATATGAATTATCTTGTTCTCGGAACTAGTAATAAGTCAGAGTTAATGGTGGGTTACGTTACAAAATATGGAGATGGAGGAGTTGATTTCGAACCATGTGGGGATTTGTATAAAACACAAATACGCATGCTCGCAAAACACCTCAAAATCCCGGAAGAAATAATCACAAAAGCTCCGTCAGCGGGTCTTTGGGATGGGCAAACTGACGAAGCAGAAATGGGCATTACTTATGATACCTTGGATTTGATTTTGTTAGCAAAGGAAAAGAATTATTCCAAAGAACAAATTATCGAAGAATTACAAATTGAGGAAGCGTTGTTTGATAAAGTGGATAAAATGATTAAGAATTCAGAACACAAAAGAAAAATGCCCCCTATATTGAAATTAGATTTCTGAATTCAGATACTTTTTATTTTATAAAAATAATAGTTTCCTAGAATACTTTAATTAAATAATGATAGTCGTTTTGGAAAACTAATGACCAAAAATTAACTAAGGATGCTTTAATATGACAACAGGAATTATCCAACCTGTGGGTTTAGAAGAACTCGTATTCGGAGAAAAATTATCTCCAAACAAGACTGTTTCTAAGCTAATTCATATTTTTGGGGAAGCAGGTTCAGGAAAAACAACCTTAGCATTACAGTTAACTTGTGGGATAGCTCTTCAAGGAAAAAAAGTGATATTTATAGATACTGAGGGGAAAGTTACTGGAACAAAAATTAAAGCTATTGCTAAGGAAAAAACTTTTTCGAAGATAAATCAAATGCTGAAATTATATGTTCCTAAAAATTTTCAAGAACAACATTCGTTGATTTCTAATCTCGAGTATTTTCTCTTGAATCAAGAGGTTGGATTAATTATAATTGATACGATCACGAATCTCTACCGACAAGAAGAGAATTTTGGTAAGAATAGAAAAAATATCTATGAGAAACTTGCTTTTCAAGTTGCATTACTAAGAAAAATTTCAAGGGAGAAAAAAGTTCCAATCATTTTATTTAATCAAGCAACTATGACGAAGATTGAAGATTCCGAGGGGTTGAAAAGTCTTAAACGTGAGAGAGTAAGTCCAGTTGCAAAATCAATCATAGGTTATTGGGTTGATAGGGAAATTATTTTAATATCACATGGATGGGGAAAATTTGAGGGAAGAATCCCAAATGT
>DAOVHJ010000064.1 GCA_030671945.1 Candidatus Heimdallarchaeota archaeon | reverse complement strand
TATATCCCCTAGTAGCACTATAATGAGCATGATAAGGATCACCTTGTAATCCTGCAAGAGAAGAGAGAAGAATGATCCCACCTTTACCACGGTCTTTCATTAGCTGACCAAAGTGATGGGTAAAAACCATTGGACCTTTCACATTAATATCTATGACTTTGTATTGCTGTTCTAGATTGAAATGATAAAATAATCCTATAGGACTTGAAGCTGCATTATAAACAACTAATCCAATTTCAAGATTTTCAGTCTCTACTTTAATCCTCTCTAGAATATCAGCGGAAGCTAAATCTAATTGAATTGCTTTTGTTTTTACATGATAATCATGAGAGATTTCAGAACACAATTTCTCTAAAAGATCTTTTCGTCTAGCTACCAGAATAATATTGATACCTTTCGATGCAATTTCTCGAGCAAAAGCTTCACCTAAACCTTCAGAAGCTCCTGCTATCAAAGCCCAAGGCCCAAAATAATTTGCAAAATCGTTGGAAATAGATGACATAAAATTATTTTAAATTTAACAAAATAAAAAGATACTGCAAGTAATAAGTAGCTAATAAGCTCCTGAGGTCTCGTCTCTTATTGCATCTGCTGTTTTTTGTCTGCTAGCTCTAATAAGAGAAGGTATAGCCCCTATAAATGCTAAAAGAAACAATGCTAAAATAATTCCTCCAGATACAAGGTAGTTAATACTAAAACTATAAGGAATAATTAGAATATCTGTTAAGAAGGGTACTATTACAGCTGTTGTCAACAAAGTCAGTGGTAGGGCAATAATTATTCCTGCAATAATTGTTGTTAAAACAATAATAGATAATTCTGTTATAGTCATTCTTATGTAATTTGCATTAGTATTTCCTAAGGCTGTTAAGATTGCAGTTTCTTGTTTTCTTTGAGTCATAATGTAATCAACATTTGAAACAATTACTAAAAATCCTATAATCCCGGTGAAAGCTATTTGTGTTATTAAGAATACTCTTAGTGAAGGGACATAATTGTTGACATATCGTTCTGTAAAATCTTCACTAACAAGCTCCGGATTTACCGCGATTACTTCTTCGAGCTCTAGTAAGTCAGCTATTACTTGATCAATATTTGCTCCTTGTTCCATGCTGGCAAAGAACAAATTCGTTGATAATATTCCGTACTCGTCAAAAATTTTCTCCTCATTAATAATCATGTAATAATCATTGGGTTGTTCTAATTCTAGATTTACTCCAGAAGATAATCCAAGACCAGGTGCGGAATGAAGTATTCCTGTTATAGTGAAGAAATCACTGCCTAAAGTAGCTTCAACAGGTAATGAGTTTATTTGCATAACCCTTTCATATGTTAAGGAAGGACTAGATTCAACTAACACATCACTAATTATTGTTCCATTTCCATCTGCTTTGAGAATTTCTAACCAATCTTCATAATTCGAAGCATTATAATTCTCAGGCACATCTTTCGTATAGAAACTACTCTCAATCCATCTCCCAATTCTACTATATTTAATTGGGTCAATACCGTATAAGGTTAAAGGTGTATCAGATCCATAGGTTCCACTAGTTTTCATTACACTCATTGTTTCATTTATACCTTCTATTTGTGTAAGATTGTCTTCGAACGAATGATGAATATCTTGCGTTACAATTCTTAAATCACCACCGTTATTGTAATAATTTACCTCAATGTCGGTATTTTGCATAGTGCTTATCAGCGTTAATGCGAAAAATATCGTACTTGTCATTATTAGTAAGACAATCATTGTTGTGTTTAATTTGTATTTTGAATTTTTGAAATAGTTTACTAAGAAGAAACTGTTTTTACGGAGTACTTTGTTATAGATAACTTTTAGTCTTCCAAGAAGTGCAAATAAACCAATTGATAACATTATAGCTATAAGAAGAATTCCAATAGAGAGAGTAATAAATAGTAGTGAACCTTTTTGAGTGTTATCTACGGAAAAAGTGTAGATTCCACTATATCTACTTCCATAGATTATCGCAAAAACAATGAAAATGACAAGTGTTGCTCCCGTTAAGACAGCAAGGGTAATTATTATGATGAGTTTCTGCATTTTTTCTCTAAAGACAAAATCTCTCTCTGAAATATCAGAACTCAGTATTTGATTTACTTTTAATATAACAAATAATGAAACTATGATTAATGCAACAAGCGAGGCTATTGCTGCAATTGTATATGAAAATTCAATATTCCTAAAGAAATCAGAAAATGAAGTAAAAGTTAATTCTTGAGATGCTAAAGCTGGAATTAATGATGAAACAATTAGAGATAAGATTATTGAAAAAATAATAGCAATAAATGAGAGCACAGTAAATTCAATTAATATTGGTCCAATAATTTGCCACTTCTGCCCGCCTTTCTCTTGATAAATCTCAATTTCTATTTTCCGGTTATCTAAGATAATATTCGTAGTTAATATTGCTTGAATTACCCCTAAAAGAACCACTGGAATTAATACTACCATAAGTGAATTTGCCCTACTGTAAACCTGTAACAAATTATTATATGGAATATCAAGAATGAAAGTTAGTGAAGTTGGATGAGCAATTAGAAGAGACTCTCCTAATTGTTCAATTTTTGCAATAACCTCATTAATTCCATCACTTGCTAACATATCACCTTTACATTTAACTACTAGAATAGGTGTTAACCCATTATGTTCCATCCTATCAATATCATCATCTAGCATGTTCTCTTTTAGGAAGATTATAGAATCTTTAACTTGATCTTGAGAGAATGTACGCTGTAACATTGTTACAGAACTTATACTATCGTAGATCCCTCTAACTGTGATATTGTAGAAATTAATTGGTTCATATTGGAACAAAAATACTCCAAAATCAACGCTCTGTCTACAAACAGTGAGATTTACAGTCATGCCTGGTTCAACAGTGACATTTAGATAATATTTCATTTGTTCAGCATGCTGTCGACTAATCAAAACATCATTTAATCCTAAATCAAACTCGCCTTCTACATTAAATTGATTTGAAATCCTATCGATGCTTTGATTTGGAAAGAGAAGTAACGTTGTAATAGTAACTGGATCATCATTATCTTCTTGATCATCAAGTGGCCAAAAACGATAGAAGGGGTTCTTGTCTTCAGCATTAAAGAAAGCAAGATTATGATATAATCGGGCAGTGGATTCAACTAATGATTGATCATTCAACCAGTTCTGAATGGTGGGTAAATTTTGAGGAATATATGAGCGAACTCTTAACTCATAATCTTGATCATTGGCAAAATCCCTAACTGCCAATGTAGAAGCGGTTGTGGACCATGAACTTAGGGAAATTATTACAGTGAGAGAAATGGAGATACCAATAAGAAAAACAAAGGACTGCCTCTTATTGTTCCAGATATTCCTGAAAGCGGAGTTAAAAAAGAATCCCACAGACATTGTAACCACTTAAATTAAACAATTCTTAGTATATTATTTAATTATTTGAGTATATTGCCTCTCAAGGAGAAAGGTAATTCTTGTTTAAATAAGAATCGCTTACTCTATTATTTTAGTTTACCAGAGTTTTTTATTTAACTCTACGAAGCTTTAATTAATACCAATAAATTATCTTTTCTATCATGAAAGATTTTAAACCTAAACCCCTACCTTTTGATGAATTGATGAGTCTCCCTTCTTTCAGTTTACCAAATTTATCTTATGATAAAAAGAAGATTGCTTTTTATTACGATGAGACAGGGAAGATTGAGCTTTATGTTATGGATCTTGCTACAAAAAAGATCGAGCAAATATCTCATGGAGAAATTCCAAGAGCACCTCGTACTGGCTTTGCCTGGGATAGAAAAGCTGAAAATATTTTCTTTGGAAAAGATGCAGGTGGAAATGAACAAAATGATATTTGGTCAATAGATCTAACAGGTAAGACTGTAGCTCTTACTGAGACGCCTAAAGCCCAAGAACATGTTGGAGTTGTGAGTCATGACAATGAATGGATTACTTTTATGAGCACAAAATCCGGTCAGATGAATGTTCATAAAATGAAGATTGATGGTTCTGAAGATACTCAACTTTCTGCTTCAGATGTGCCGGTAATGGGTGGTTCATGGAGTCCAGATGATAAATGGATTTCAATGGGTACCAATGAGATGAAAACAAATCTAGAAAATGATGATATTTATCTCTACAACAATGAAACAGGTGATATGAAGCGAGTAATCAGAATTACTGAGAAAGGCTCTCATGATAATTTTGGTGATTGGGCTCCTGATAGCAAGAGTTTCGCTTTTCAATCTGATGCTTCTGGTGTTGAAAAAGTTGGTATCTTTAACATCGAGACAGACGAAATTAAGTGGCTAAGTGAAGGCAAAGATATAGAGTATGTAGGAAAATTCTGTCCGGAAGGATCACAACTAGCTGTCCTCGAAAATACAGAATCTACAATTAAACCAATAATTTACAATGTAGAAACTGGAGAAAAGAAGGAACTTAAAATACCTGAAGGACTAGCGTTTGGTGTTCAATGGATTGATTGTACAAAGATTATATTCTTCTATAGCAGTGATTTAGATCGACCAGAAGTTTGGCTCTATGATTTGTCTACTGATAAATATGAAGTACTTTTGAAAGCAGAATATGGTTCCATTGACAAAAGCATGTTTATTGAACCAGAATACATTAAATACAAATCATTTGATGGTCTAGAAATTCCAGCGATTGTCTACAAACCAAAAGATGTTCCAGAAGGAGTAAAATTACCCGCAATTGTGAACATTCACGGCGGCCCAACAGGACAATACTTTAGGATGTTCAATGCCTTTATGCAATACGTTGCTTCAGAAGGTTTCGTAGTAATTCTACCAAATATTCGCGGAAGCACAGGATACGGAGTAGAATTCAGAGATGCTTGCATAAAAGATTGGGGTGGAAAAGATCTCAAAGATGCTGTTTATGCAGCAGAATATCTTAAAACACTTTCATATGTAGACCCTGATAGAATTGGTGTTGGCGGTGGAAGTTATGGTGGTTTTATGACTTTCTTAGCAGTCACAAAAGAACCAGAACATTGGAAAGCAGGATTTGCTTGGATTGGTATAAGTGATTTGCTCTCAATGTTTGATGAATCAATGCCTCACTTCAAATACTTCCTACAAAGACAAATGGGTAGTCCAATAGAAGATAAAGATCTATGGTATGACCGTAGCGCAATTAATTTCGCAGATAAAATGACTGCTAAATTGCTTATCTTGCATGGTATCAATGATCCTAGATGCCCAATCTCTCAAGCTCGTACTTTCAGAGATAAATTGTTGGAATTAGGAAAAGAAGAAGGGAAAGACTTCGAATATATTGAGTATGGTGAAGTCGGTCATGGAGGATTTAGTGACATTGCAACCAGAAAGAAAAGCATTAGTGCTATGACTGATTTCTTCAAGAGATCCCTCTAATCGGGTCTCTTTTTATTTTCTTTTTACCTCAAACGAAAGCTTATTTTCCTCTTCATTAATATTTTAATACACCATTAGTAAGATTATATGTCTAGAGTTAACTAGAGCTGGTAAAATCATGTTTCCCAAACAATCAGAAAAATTCACTCTTATCAAGGATTTAATTTCTGATGGGAAATTTGATGCTGCTCTCCATGAACTCGGTGTTATTAGTTCTAATGCTCAAATGCGAACACCAGAGCGTTTAAAGTTCCAGTTACTTGAAGTTGAAATCTATAATGAAACTGGAAAGTATGAGCAAGCTCTGAAATTATCAGAAGACATTTTGAATAACAGCCAGAAGTTGGAAGACTCTCTACAAATGCTTGATGCTATTATAGCAAAAGCAGTAGCTTTATCTCATTTAGGAGAATTTGGTAAAAGTCTTGCTTATATTAAACTTGGTGAGAGAGTTCTTGAGAAACTAAAGAAAACCGACCCAAACATCCTGTTCATCAGAAAAGCAATTTTAAACTATGAGAAAGGTTTCATTTTTGAAGTAGAAGAGGATTTGAAAAATTCACTTGATAGCTATTTACAAAGTTTATCTTTAAGAAGAGAATTGGATGATAGGCAGGGTTTAGTGAATTCAAATAATGCTATTGCTCGAGTTTATTTCAAAATGGGTGATATCGTTCGAGCCTTACTCATTTTCCAACAAAGTATGACTATAGCCAAAGAGATTGAAAACGAAGCTGCAGAAGCAGACATTCTAAATAATATTTGTAATATTTACCTATGGAAAGGAGATTTTGGACCTGCGTTAGAGCATTGTTTGCAGAGTTCAGCTTTAAGTGAAGAGATTCAAAATAATGATTTAATAGCCAATTCTTTATTCAGCAAAAGTTTAATCTATAATCATCTTGGGGAATTCGATAGATCAGTAAAGAGTTTAGAACGATGTCTCTCGATTAGAGAAGGGATAAATGATAAGGTTGGTATCTCAGAGACATTAAATGCTTTAAGCTATGTTCTGCTTTTGAAGGGAGAACTAAATCAAGCAACTAATTATCTTAATCAAGCGCAAGAAATACTTCAAACCCTTGAATCAAATCTAGGGATAGATGATATTTTAGAGACATTAGGTATGATCTTGTATCAACGAGGAGAGTACGAACAAGCCATCGAGCAATTAATAAAATGCAAGGAATTGCGAGAGGATCAGAAAAATAAGAAGGAACTTACAAGTGCGTTATTCTGGTTAATCTTGGTAAATATCGAGAATAATACACTAGAACAAGCACAAGATCACTTGAAGAAAATGCAAAAAATCATTGAGAAACAGAATAATCTCATTAGTAATTTAAAATACCGTCTTGCTTCTGCCCTCATTCTTAAGAAAAGCAATAATTTAGATGTCTTACGAAAAGCCAGGAACATCTTCAATGAAATTGTTTCTGGGGAAATAATAGATATTGGATTAACATCTCTTGCCTTGTTTAATCTTAGTGAATTATACTTGAAGCAAATGCATCTTAGTAATAATTTTGATGATATGAATAATATTAATGCCATGATTGAGAAACACTTTGAAATCGCTGAGCTTATAGAATCACACACAATGTTCGCTGAAAATTTCTGGTTGAAAGCAAATGTTTCTTTGATACAACAGAAGCTTCCAGAAGCAAAATTGTTCCTAGATCAAGCAGAACAAATAACCGAGGAAAAAGGTTTACGAAGGCTTGGAATGAAAGTTTCTCGAGCAATTGAAATAATCAAGAGTCACCAACAAAAAGCAGAAACACAACCAGTCAAGAAAGAAAGAATTAATCTTGAACAAGAAACAGAGGAACTAAATGGTGATGTCGTACGAATGATCGATAAGCGGTCAGTCGAAATTCCCAAACTCCAAGCAGAAGAACCAGTTCTATTAATTATTGTTTATGAGGGAGGAGTTACTGTTTACTCACAAAAATTCTCTCAGAAAGAAATGATAGATGAAATGTTTGTAGGGGGATTCCTAACAGCTATTGATGCGTTTATGCACCAAGCTTTTGCTACTAGTGGATCTATAGAAAGAATCCAACATCAAGAATACACCCTACTTCTAAAAGTAGAACAACCACTACTATTCTGTTATGTCTTTAAAGGTCAATCATTTACAGCAATTCAAAAACTGGATGCTATTATCAAAGAAATCAAGAAATCTTCATCAATCTGGCAATCATTGACAAATAATCTCGGTGTAGAACTCGGAATAACAGAGAATGAGTTGATAGAAGAATTAGCGAATCAAGTTTTCTTATCTGAGGATTAGAATTCTCTTTGTATTTAATAACAAGAATCATTCATTTTCAAAAAATGGTAGAATAACATAGGAAGACATGGTTTTTCCAAAAGCAATTGATTGATTTATAGTATTTTGAATTTGTGGAAGAGAATATTTAGGGTAGTTAGACCAACTTATTTCCAAACTAAGTTTTTCATTTTTCTTTAATGCAATACCAGTAGCTAAAAGATCAATTGTGATTTCTTGAAAATTCTCCAAAGGACCTGTGACTCTTTGTATTCCTTCTTGGATAATTATTTCTTTATCATCTGAATCTATGAAATTTAATTTAGCAGTGAAATGAGCTTCTGGAGATTTAGTTTTTACCCATAAAATAACTTTAATTGGACCGAGTAAACAGGAATCATGTTCTTGTGGTTTAGATATAAATCGAAGAATATCTTTTCTATTTCTTAAAGGAGATTGATCCACTGGTCCAGGCGTTATTGGATCAAATGATTCCCAAAGCATTCCTCCTAAAGATGGAACAGGATTAGAATAATCAGCTATAATACCTAATTCAATTTCTTCCTCATTTACAATTTCTTTTGAAAGCTGATTAGATGGCGCTAAATATCGTTTTTCTGTAATTACATTTTCAGGTGGCCAAGAATTTAAATTCACCCATTTATTGGTTCGAAGAATAAATGCTTTTATAACTTGAGGTGATTTTTGGTCAATTCTTAAAAGAAAATCTCTCAAATCTTCAATAAAATTACTTTTACCTGCTTTTCCAAACTCCCAAGATTCAATCCCCGCTTGACTTGCTAAGTAACCATTGTGACTCCAAGGACCGATTATCAAATCAGGTTTTATGTTCCCTTTCTTTACAAGCCATTCATAGGTTGATAAAGTTGAATTTAGTAGAAAATCATACCACGCTCCAACTAAGCAGAATTTAGGAAGTGGATCAGAACCTATTACTAAATTAAATTCATTCCAGAGAGGATTATCCGCTCCAGAAGTAAATAATTGCCATATGTGATCAGGCCAACCAAGAATTTCTAGTGCTTTCTTATAAGACTGTTTGATGGTTATATCATAATTTTCAGGCCATGATCCACCAACTTCACTCCAAGGATATTGTTTTTGTTTAGCAATCATAATTGCCCAAGGTAATGCCCAATGAAGTTGCAATACATCACCTCGATGAATAGAGTCTTTTATATTACCTAAAATTGTTGGAGCAAAAACAGATTTCATTGGAGCATTTTTCAAACCAAGTACTTCAAGAGCAATGTAACCTAAATAAGAAGCACCAAAAATATGTAAATCATCGTTAAACCAATCTTGTTGCTTAATCCATGCAATGGTATCCAGTGTATCCTCTTTTTCTTGGAAAACCCTAAAAGTTCCATTAGAATCAAATCTTCCCCGACAATCCTGTAAAACAACCCCTAAATTTAATTCTTGAACAAGTGTTTTAGCTATTCCAAGTATCTTTACAGCATTATATGGTGTTCGGATTAACATAGCAGGGATTTTTTCTTTTTTGTCAAGCATAACAACTATGGTAGCTAAATCAATGCCATCTCGTGTTCTGACTTTCGAAGGAATTTCTTTTAAATTCATATTAGACATAAAACTACTATATTGTCAAGAAATAAAGATTTTCCATCATTACAAGGGTAATGAGAAAATATATAAGAGGAAACTTTCCACAGACTAGTATCTCAGTTACGTGAGAAACCTCATTCAAACATCAGATTCGCAAGTTTGACACACAAGTTCCAGTAACTTGTCGGACTCGAAACTTCGGATTACAATGATGATAGGAGGCATAGTATGAGAGACACTATTTCAGTGAAAGGCGCGAGAACAAATAATCTAAAAAATATAGACGTAGACATTCCTCGTGATCAGCTCACCGTTATTACGGGAGTATCAGGATCCGGGAAGACTTCGTTGGCTTTTGATGTCATCTTTGGAGAAGCACAGCGAAGGTTTTTCGAATCAATGTCAGCGACTTCTAGAACTATGTTACCAATGCTAGAACGTGCAGATGTAGATTCGATCTTAGGCTTATCACCGGTTGTTGCTATCCAGCAAAGAACTGGCACACAGAACCTACGATCATCAGTGGGAACTATGACTGATATAGCCACATACATGAGAATTTTATACTCGGTACTAGTACAAGCACATTGTCCTTACTTTAATGAATCTATTACTACTCGGAATGCTAATCATATAGTTGATCATCTGATGACATTACCAGAAGGAACAAGTATAGAAATCATTGCTCCTGTGAATAAGTTCTATGGAGAAG
>DAOVHJ010000286.1 GCA_030671945.1 Candidatus Heimdallarchaeota archaeon | reverse complement strand
TTGAGTCAAAGCACAGTTATGAAAGCTAATATTCTGCACGTTAGTGCTATGCTTTATTATAGTGCTGGACAACCAACTAAAGGTTTAGAATATCTTGAGAAAGCAGAAAAATTACTGAGCAGGGTTCATGGACGTAACTCATGGAAATCAACTTTCTATCATAATTTAGCTTATATGTTTACATTAACTGATGCTGATAGATGTATAGAAGCTTATGAAAAGTGCCTTGATTTAGTAGAAGGGACAGGTGATTACCAGTCTATTGCTACTACCTTAAGTAATTTAATAGGAATACATAATCAAGCAAATAGAAAAGGAGAAGCAAGAAAATATCTAAAACGTTTGGTAGAAATTCTAGATACAAGTGAAGAATTAGTGACTCCTTTTAGGGCCTATGCTGTTGCATCAAATGCTATGACTCTAGATGATTACGACTTGGCAGCAAAATATCTTAAGATTTTAGAAGAAAAAGTTGCCCAAGCACCAACGCTAATGAATAAGGCTATACTCGCAAGCTCAAAATTCGTTTATTATCTTGATGCAGAGATAAATTCCGAATTAGCTTACAAATACGGTGAAGAATCCCTCTATTATTTCAACAAACAAAAAGATTATCTCAATGCTTTGGCTTCTGTATACAACCTAGTAAATACTGATTTGCAATTTTACAAAATATCTGAAAAGGAACGATATCTTGCTTCTGCAAAGAAGAGATTAAATGAATTATTAACACTTGTAGGAGCATTAGACTTACCAGAATGGGTAGCCACAAAGAATGTTACTCTTGCTGGATTTGAGATTCTCTCACAAAATTTAGACGCAGCAGAGAGATTCATCAATGAAATACCTGATAGTGAAGACTCGCAAATACAAGCAAACAAGAAAATGATTTCACAATTACTTGAATTCTCAAGAAGAAAGAAATCTGAGGAAGAAAAAGATGAAAAAGAGATCTTATTCACTGAACCGTTGTTAAATGAAATTGCTACCAATAAAGATGCTGCGAAAGTCATGGTAATGCATGTTCTCGAGTCAACAATGGAAGAATTAGTACAGTTACCACAACAAATTGATCCGATAAAAGCTGATATAAAATTAATTCTTCTAATTAACAATGCAGGATTAACTATTTACACAAAAATCTTTGATTCTCAGAAAATGAATCAACAATTGATTTCAAATTTCATTTCTGCAATTGATTCATTTGGTAAACAATTATTCGGAACTACCGAACCCTATTTCTCCATAAGTAGAGGAAACAACATCATTCTCTATCAAAATATAACTGATGACTTGAACCTAGCTTTTATTGTAAGTCAAGAGAACTATGATGCTATTATGAAACTAAATACCCTCTCAAAGGAAATATCTGAATTTATGATTGATAAATCTCTGATTCTTAATAAAGAACTTGAAGAATCATCTCCACTCTACAACTGGCTAGAAGAAAAAGTTGCTGAATTGCTTAGTTAATTCAGCTCATTCATTATTTTTTTCAAAGGAATTAGTTTGGTCTCGTTTTTTTAAGACCTCATACTTCGTCGAAAAATCGACGAGAGTAGGGGATGTCTAAACAAATATTTATATAAACAATCGTCTAAGTAAAATGCTCTTTTTTATCAAAAAAAACTGCTAAAAAATGTTTTATTCATCACAAAATTCTCTGATATATTTAGAAGCGACTTCTAAAAGTGATGGAATGAAAACCTTTTCTTTACCAAGTAATTTTAACGTAGCTTTAGGCAATTTAGATAAAATGGAGTTTCTTTTGACAGCAAGCAGAATAAGTTTATCACCACAATCAGGAAGATAAATAGACTTCATCCAAATCATGTTGGTTTGAGTAACAAAATAGCTTAAGTCAACTCCTCCAACACCTAAATAATCTGATAGTTTCTCTGCTGTATCAGTGATCAAACCAGAAGAGGCAGAAAAATTGTCTCTATTATCCTGTGGATGCAAATCTTCAGCCATGAGTAAACCATTATTATCTGTTAAAACACAAGACAGAAAATTACCCTTTTTCTTTAATTCTAAGAGTATAAAACTTAGAGCTGCACTGCGTGAAACATTAGGCTTAGATAACTGCTTTTTCAATATCTTATCAAATGCTGCTTCTGGGTTTCCCATAATTAGTCACTTTCAAGTTAATTTTACCTTAAAAGAAAGGTAAGATTCACATTGAATTTAGTGTATAATAATCTTATTCCATTTACATAAGACAGGCATTTTTCCGTAGATTCATAAGAAAATACAAATAGTGAATTTCAAGTTGTTAATCTGGGTGTAAATTTTTGACAGATAAAAAACCATTAGAGAAAATTGAGGGAATGATTGCTACTTTAATGCAACAAATGAAAATCCCGGGATTAAGTTTGACCGTTGTAGATAAAGGTAAAGCAATTTATACTAAAGGAATTGGTGCAAGATCATTAAAAGGTAATTTACCTGCAACACCAAACACTTTGTATGGTATTGGTTCAGTAACAAAATCATTCACTTGTATTGCTTTATTGCAACTTGCAGAACAAGGCAAGCTAAAAATCGATGACCCAGTTTCCAAGTATATTAATTTCAAAATTGGGAAAGAAGATAAACCAATCTTAATAAAACATCTAATGTCGCATTCATCGGGAATACCTGATCTAGGAATAGCATCAGTTCTTATTCGAAGACACTCATTTCCTGACACGGAATTATTTGTTCCAATGAGTAGTGCGGACGATTGGTTAATGTATGCAAATACCGCACAAAATGAAATTATTGATGAACCATTAAAACGCTTTTTCTATTTCAATGGAGGGTTTGCACTACTAGGACTAGTTATTGAAGCAGTTTCAGGAATGAAGTATACTGATTACTTAGAGGAATTCATTTTGAAACCTTTAGCAATGAAACGCTCTACTTTCTTACGAGAAAAATTCGAGAAGGAAGAAGACAGAATGACTGCATATGCAACAGAAAAAGGCAAGATAAAGGAATCAATACATCCATTCGACGACTTAATATATGCCGCAGGAGGACTGCTTTCTTCAGTAAATGAAATGGAAAATTATCTACAAATGTTTCTGAATGAAGGGACGTTTAAAGGAAAACAAATCCTAACACCAGAATCCATTAAAAAGATGATAAATCCAATGATTAAAGTCCCACAAGGAGTTTTTGGAAAAACATACTATTGTTTTGGTTTAGGAAGAACCGAGGATTTCTTTGGAGAAACCTTAGTTACTCATGGAGGATCCACTGCAGTATCAAGTGCTTATTTAGCATTTGTTCTGAATAAAAAAATGGGGGTAGTTGTAGAAGGAAATGTGGGAGCAACACAAGGAGGAATAATAGCTACAGCAATATTGGCGAGTTTATTGGGTAAAAATCCTTTTGAAGATTATCCGACATTACGACTTGAATCAAAATTAAATCAATTAGTTGGTAGTTATCAATCATTTAAAGGAATAAACAAAGCTGAAATTGTTAAGATGGGGCAACAATTGTACTTTAAAGATCCAGAACAAGACTGTCCAGCATTCCCAATAATCCCATATACTGATACGAAAAAGAACTACAAATTCTGGATGCCTGCTGGTATCAATAAATTCCCATGTGAATTTATAGTTGATTCAAAAACAGGTAAAATTAGTTTCATTTTTGAAAGAGGAGTTTACCACAAAATTGGTCCAATAAAACCAAAGAAGAAAAAGTAAGGGTCAACCTTATTTTTTTCTATTTTTTAACAAGTATGTCCAATAGAGTAAATTCTTCTTCTTCTTTATTGTTTAAATTTAAATCACTGGTAACAGATGAGATACTAATATATTCATTAGCTATGGCTTC
>DAOVHJ010000155.1 GCA_030671945.1 Candidatus Heimdallarchaeota archaeon | reverse complement strand
TGAAAGAAACGTGTTTTATGGACCTATAGCAAATGCTGTAAATTCTCATAGACAATTGGTTATGAGATCAAATATTGGAAAATTAATTAAACACTTCATAAGAGATGCAAGTGTAGATGATTGTTTTCTAGCTAACGTAAGTTTTGATGGTTTTAATTACTCAATATCAAAAGTAACATTTGATAATTATAACTCTAATTATTCACTAGCAGAATTATTTACAATTGAAGATTTCTTAGATGAAAACCGATTTGAAAACGCTTCTGGTCTTGCTGCTAAATTATGGTCTTCTTCCTTAGTTGAAGATAGGCCCTACGTGAAAGAATTGGATGTATGGGTTCCTTTGTTTAGGACTGAACTCTATGTTATACAACAACGACTAAGTAATTATACTATTGATCTTGCATCTTTGGAAAGTGTTGTAAGTTATTATAATTTTGGAATAACTGCAATCACTATTACTACTATTTTTGCTACTGCAATGGCTAATCGAATAAGCGATAAAGAGAGTTCAAAAGAATTTTCACCAGTAAAGGCAAAAATCCTTGAAGATGATAAATATCTAATAACTAAAACCAAGAAATGGCCAATGGCATTATTGTTTGTTGCATTAATACTCGCAATAGCAGGACTATTAATACCTCCTCTTATCGGACTTCTAACTTAGACAGAATATTAGCTCTTTCCAGAGCTAATTTCTTCCTTCTATTTTCTTTACTTTTTAGTTATTCTTTTACAGAGGTAGCAATTCCATCTCTACTGATTTTTCCATCTTTTAGCTCAATTACTCGAGTTCCATCTCGGACTAGATTGATGTCATGAGTAGTTATTATTAAAGTAGATCCAAGCTGTTGATGTATTTGGTATAATTGTTCCATAACGTTTTCTGCTAGTTCCCCATCCATGTTTGCAGTTGGTTCATCTAAAAGTAGTATTCTAGGTTCGCCATATTTTGCTATTGCTAAGGATGCTCTTTGCAATTCCCCACCAGAAATCTCTAATGGATATGATTCTTGTCTATGAGTAATTTGGAACATTTCTAGAATGTCGTCAATTTCAGTTTGAGGATACTTTTTCAGGAATACAAAATCACCGGATAGTAATTTCTTTAAGAAAAGGTTCTTTCTGACAGTAATGTTTGGATGCAAATCTCCAAGTTGTGAAACAATACCTAGATTTTTCCTTCGGAACTTCGCTCTATGAGCATCATTTAGTTTGTGTAACTCTTCACCAAGGACCTGGATTTCTCCACTACTGCTTGGTTCCATGCCAGTTACTACTTTTATAAGAGTAGTCTTTCCTGAACCAGATGGACCAATAATGAACACCAACTCACCACTGTAAATTTGCATATCAACATTTGTCACTGCGGGGATTTCAAGTGATTTGTAAGTATATATTTTTGAGATGTCAGTAGCTTTGATGATTACATCTTTGCTAGCAAAATAGTCCTTCGGCAAATCTTCTATTTTGAGCTTCTTTTGTTTTCTTAATTCTTTTAATTCAGGTTTTTTCGGTATTAATCCTTCTGGATGTTTTATTTCAACAACAGAATCCTTTGAAATAGAGAACTTTACTTTCGTGTTTAATTGTAATAAACTGTAGACCTCTCGAGGGACTCTAACATTTTGAGAGGAATCTAATTGTCCAATAAATTCTAGTGGGAATTCATCTGTACTTGCAAGAGCACTTTCTTCTGCATTATAGAGTGAGCTTACTCTTCCACTATAGATTTCACAAGTTCTATCTACACCTGTTAAAAATCTTGGATCATGGGTAACGACAAGTATAGTGGTGTCATACTCTCGAGAAATTTGTCGAAGTGTATTTTTAACAATCTCAGTGTTCACACTGTCTAATTGACCAGTTGGCTCGTCACATAAAAGTAATTTAGCTTTCTTAGCCAGCATACATGCTATAGCAGTTCTTATCATTTCTCCTCCTGATAACAAACTCACTCGTCTATTTCTGAGATGATCGATTCCTAGTGTTTTTAGTATTTCATTGTTTTCTTGCTTGTTTTGTGTCAAGTTTTTAGAGGATAGACTTGAGGAGAAAGTCATATTGTCCCAAACTGAACCGGTAAGAAAGAGTGTTCTTTCTGGGAATTGGTGTACTAACCCTACAGATTTTAGTCTGTAATTTAGTAGGTCTTTTAAAGTCATTTTTTCGAGTTCAAATTCTCCTACTCTTGCTTCCCCACTTGAAATCGCTTCTATCCCTGCTAGTATCTTTATCAGAGTAGATTTCCCAGAACCACTTGGACCAACTATGGAAACAATTTCACCTTTATTGATTTTTAAATCAATACCTCTTAGTGCTGCAATTCTGGTTTTTGTTTCCGGATCTGAATAAATTTTTATTACATCTTCACAGTCAATCATTTCATCTACTCCTGTTTTACTGGTCTGTATCTATAAAGCGCAGGTATGATCGCTAAGAACCAGCCTATTGATGATAGTACTATTCCACCTAGTATTATTACGATAAATAGCCAAGTAGGTAAACCGAGTGTAAATGGGATATAATATTCTTGGACACTCAAATAATAAACCGCTAAAAACCTAACAAACGGTATCGAAGAAAGCATAGCAATGGTTATTGGGAGAATGTTTACAAAGAAAAGTTCCATCGTAAATAATCCTAGTATTCTTCCTCTTTCAGCTCCAATGCGGTAAAATGATTCTATTATTCTAATTCTATCATTGAATATCTTCATTCCTGTAAAGTATCCTATGAAGAGTAAAGTGAATGCTGATATGAAAGAAAAGAAGAATAGATTATTTTTAGGGAATAATTCAATTTTGGAATAATATTCGTTATAATAATCTTCCATAATCATTGTGTCAAGAGTCATATTCTCTAATTGAGTTTTGACATATTGTACAGAACTCTGATTGTCTACATTTATTAGTAAAATTGATTTTCCATATACGTCTGTCGAGAAATCTAAAGAATAGGTAAGTTCTTTCGCTGTTGCAAGACTTGTAACAATGGAGAGAACGTCATCATTGTGGAAAATTTGTTTCTTTGGTAGAGGTGATAAGGGGAAGAAATCAAATGATCCCAAACTAGTAAACTCATAAACATATCGTGTGTAATATGTAGTTCTAAATATCTCTCCTGGATCAATATTGTATTTCTTAGCAATTTCGGAGTCAAATAATGCAAATGATAGGTTATTCAACAATGAAAGGTCGTCTGTAGATACTGATTCATCAAACAGATCAAAATCTATCGTTTCTATGAATTCAGTTGGTTCCTCGATTCCCAGCACATTAATATGAAATGGTCTGGGATACCTGCTTCCTTGATTGTCATTGATAATTGTATAGGCTCTTACTTCTGTGGCGTTTTTCACACCTGAGATATTATCAATTACCGGTAAAATTGTATCATGTTCATCAAACCAATTAGTTACAATCAAATTGGTATTTCCCATAGAGAGTTTTGCTTCATTTTGTATATGTGCTGGAATGGAGCTCTCCATAGCCAATCCAGGTATTATTACTAGTCCAAATATTAACGCTGCCAAAATGGTCGTTTGATAAATCCCTCGGTTATCAGACAAGTGTTTTATTGATAATGAAAAAATGTTCAAGCGATTACGCCATAAACGATTGCTTAGTAATGTCCAGAGCAAGGTAATTATCCTAGCAACAATTAGGAAAAGGAATGTAAGCATGAATGCTATGCTACATGTAATCATAAACCAGAAGAACGTAAGATAAGAGAAACTAGATAGCATTGGAACATTCGGTCCAACGTAAGTATAAAGTACATAGAGAATAACTGTAACTAAAGTAAACAACAGAGTGACTACAAATAACCGAAATTCATTTGTAGAAAACATATTTCGAATTCTTCTTCTCTTCTTCTGATATTCTTGGTGGCTATCACCTACTGTTTTCTTAGCTATCGCATTTTGAAGATAGAAACTCAGAGTGAAGAATCCTATGATAAATGAGGATAATGCTATTAGAAGTAAGGGTTCTTGAAGCGAATTCTGATAGAAATTAAACGGTTGATCAGGCGTTTGATAAGTAAATAGAAAACTAATAAGATACCCAATAAGTGTTCCCCCAACAAAACTGACAAACGTAAAAATTAGATTCTCTAAGAAAATCATCTGACGAATAATTCGATAATTCAATCCATACAATTTCATTCTTCTAAATGTTGTTGATAAATCTTTCGAACCAATATTCAGAGTTACAACACTAATAAGTCCGATAATAAATAGTAATGGAGCATTTATTCCAATAATTTTGGAGTATTGTTCTATCCAGAAATTACTGAAATGAATTAAGAAACGTTTCAGATCAGGTGCATGAAGCACATAACTCAAAGTGACATCTGACTTAATGTGGTATGCATCTGCAGGATACGCCTCAATATATTGCCTTAATTTATTTATTTGCAAAGCAGAACAATCGTACTGGTAATCTACCAAATACGATACAGTACCAAAATAGTAATCTAAATTGTTCATTCTGGACTGGAGATTAGTATAATTCGTGAAGAAAACTGCTAAACGATAATAATTGTATAATAAATGACTGTCAAAAGACCAGTCAAAGAGATCTTGGGAAATGTATTCATTCTGAAATGTTTCAGAGACATCCTCGACAACACCAACAATAGTAAATGTCTGCTCAGGAGCAGATTCACTCTGATAATCATTTAAGATGAGAGTACTATTTACAGGATAATTGAATATCTCATTTTGATAGTAAATTAACTCAGAAGAGTTGAGAGGCATTCTCCCTGCAACAAGACATCTTGATAATGCTTCATAAGTTCTATTATCCGGAGCCATAAATTCAAAATAATACCATGGGTCAACCGGATTACCGGTAGCTCGAAATTGCTGAGCACTTAAAGCTGAGGTGGTATTGGTAATTTTCAAATTTGGGATGAGATGTTCTGTGGTATTTTTAAAACTGTTTGTAAAATTTGCTATCAAGTTATTTGTGAAATTTACATCCATATTTCTGTTAAGATTGGTAGAGGCGCTAATGTATCCATCATTGTACCAATCAATATTATCAGTTTGGTACTCTTGAAAAACTGTGAAACGGTGGCTGTAAATAACCATACACAAACTTGTGATGGCAAGGAAAACAATTATACCAGAAGCTATTGAAAAACCAACTCTTTTTCTCCCTGTTTTCAAGAAAATTCTAAATAATTCTTTTTTCGAAAGCTCTATCTTATCATTGATTGTTTCATCTTCCAAAGTGCCATCATCCCTTTCGGTTTTTTGTAACCGTTTTGATGTGACCTTTCTCCTTAAAAAGATTTTATGAAAATCTAAGAATAGCAAAACTTGTGTGAAGTAAAACTCTATCTTTTGCCGCATAACATATTTAAGGAATAATACTTACCAAAACAAGGTTCTATACATACACGAGTGGGCTTATCATGTCAGAAACAAAAATTTCCATTGATTCAACAGGTAAGCGTGTATCAAGAAGATTCGCAAGTATTGATTTTGTGCGAGGTGTTGCAATTGTAGCAATGCTTGTTCTTCATATTATAGGTGATACGCTCAATATACAATACTTATTAGATAATCTCAATGATTATCCTCTAATCAATATTTTAGCACTAGTTTTACTGCCATTTTTTGGCGGGTTAGCAGGATTATTCCTTCTAATCTCTTCAGTTAGTAACATGATCAGTATGCAAAGAGACCTTGGAAAAGGAAAATCTGTGAGAAGCATCGTGTTGAAGCAAATCTTCGGTGGCATTCTTTTACTGGGATTTGCAATGTTAAGTGAAGCATTAACAGGATACCATGGAACTGTTGGAGAATTTTTCCACAATCTAAACAATCCTGCTGCAACACCATGGACAAATATGCTTTGGAGATGGAATGTTTTCGAAACAGTGCATACAATAGCCTGGTGTTTAATTCTCAATGGAATTGTTCATGGCATATTATCGCTGAAGGGGCAATGGAAAAATACTAGACGACTGATCATTTCTTATTTCGTTCTTATTCTGGTTGTCATAGGATTAACCCAACCCGTTTGGGATTTAGTTGCATTAATTGGTCCCGGTTATCCTTGGGGGTCGTATCCGAATGGTCATCAGTTTTATACTCCTTGGATTGGCTATGAGAGTTTTTGGCATATCTTACGGACTCCCTTTATTTCAGCCTTAGCTGCTCCTATGGAGCCTATTTTCCCTTATCTTGCTGTATCCTTCATGGGAAGCATTTTTGGAATTATTATTTCCCAACCTAAAGAGAAAATCAAAAAGAATTTCTCAAGAAATACTTTCCTTATTGGTGGAGGAATGTTTCTTGCCGGATTAGTTGGAGTTGTGATTATTCTAATTAATATTCTTTCATCAACTTATCCTCCTGGTGTAGATTCATTTACAGATATTGCCGCTCAATTCTATCAGTACATTTCTTTCCATCGACATTGGGCACCTGATAATGCTACGTATATGATTGG
>DAOVHJ010000040.1 GCA_030671945.1 Candidatus Heimdallarchaeota archaeon | reverse complement strand
ATAGAAGATTATATCTTCTATTTAAGATGGCCCACATTATTTTACATAAGATTTTATCATTTCGGGAAAGACTTTTATATTACTTCTAACGTTTTTGTTAGAACTTCATATATAAAAGTTTCGAAAAAATATTTATTTGAATGACGTTTTTCGAGTAAAAACCATCATTTCTTAACTTAATAAGATTAATTACAGTTAAAAAAAAGAAAAAATTAAGACGCCTAAGCGTCTATTTTTTATCATTTCAATTTTGGATCTAATGCGTCTCTTAATGCATCTCCCATTAGGTTAAAACCTAGAATTGTTATGAATATCATCGTCGCAGGCCACGTTGGCATCCACCAATATGTTAGTAAGTGATCTCGGTGGTATGCTAAATCATCGCCCCACGAAACAGCTGTAGCATCTCCTAAACCGAAGAATGCAAGTGCTGCAATGAACATCAATGTGTTTGCAATTCCTAAAGTGGTAATGACAATTACTGGGGATAGTGAATTTGGAATAATATGTCTAAATATTATTCTTGAATCCTTGGCACCAAGTGCTCGTTCAGCTTCTATGAATTCCGTGTTTTTCAGCGACAGAATCGTACTCCGCACAATCAGACTAGTTCCACCCCAGCCGATCAGTGCGAATATCACTATTACTATCATATATATTCCGCCTGGGATGCTACCAGCTATGTCTCTGAAGATAGCAACGATAAAGATGAATAGGATAAATCCTGGCATAGCGCTTATGATTTCATTGATTCTTTGAACTATATCGTCGAAAAATCCACCATAGTAACCTGAAAATGATCCAATTATCATGCCCACAATGCTTGTTGTCATTTGACCTATAAAACCTAGGACTAATGATAATGAGGATCCAAAGAATGTTCTGGAAAGTATGTCATAACCTCTTGTATCAGTACCAAATGGATATTGTGCATTTGGTGATAGTGTTTGATCTCCGGGAATAATGTATTTTGGATGTGCTATTAATCGCAGATATTTTTGAGTTCCAGGAATCCAAAGTTCAATGTAGTAATTTAGAATATCATAAGGATCATTGGTAGGATTATTCAAACCGAACAATGCATCGTATTGCTGAATTAGAAACGCTACGATTGCCATAACAACCAGAAAAGCAACGATATAAAATCCTATCATGCCCATCTGATCTTTACGCATTCGTCTCATAACAAGAGCCCAAAGATTTGAACCTTCTACTAGTTTGATTTCTTCTAGGATTCGTGTTTCTCGATCAACGCTTGTTTCATTCACTGTAGCCATATTCTAATCATCTCCTAATACCGTATCCTCGGATCAACTAGAGCGTAGCTCAAGTCAACTAACAACCTGAATGCAAGAAACATTGCACCAAAGATGAAGTTCGTAGCCATCATCATTGGATGATCTCTTTGGAGTGCACTTGTTAAGAACACTGTTCCTAAACCAGGCCAACCAAATACACCTTCAGTCATGACTGCTCCTCCTAACAAACCAGGTAAGGCCATGCCTACCACTGTTATTATCGGTAGCATTGCATTTCTGAATGCGTGTTTGTAAATTACTGAGCGTTCTGATAATCCTTTAGCTCTTGCCGTTGTAATGTAGTCTTGCCGCAGAATGTCAAGTAATTGTGATCTCGTTAGTCTTGCCAGAAATACTAATCCTGTTAAAACTAGTGTAATTACAGGTAGTATAAGAAAGACGTAAAATGTTCCATTTAGTATAAATG
Organism: Candidatus Heimdallarchaeota archaeon; assembly: GCA_030671945.1. Lineage (GTDB taxonomy): Archaea > Asgardarchaeota > Heimdallarchaeia > JABLTI01 > JABLTI01 > JABLTI01. The sequence goes on along the minus strand of DAOVHJ010000040.1, from coordinate 10,250 downwards.
GTTCCGTGAAAGCTTCACCTGTAGTTGCTCCGGTGAAATTAAAGATGTAAAACGATGCGAGCATTACTAGTTTTGCTAACCAAAACGTGGGCATTGAATATCCTATTAGTGAAGCCAGAGTTACTCCTTTATCCCAAATAGAATATTGTCTTGTTGCTTGGATAACTCCAATAACCGTTGCTAAAATGGTACTAATGACAAACGCTGGTGTAGTCAGAAATAGTGTGTACCACATCCTTCCTACAATGATATCCATAATTGGTTTTCCTTGATCTGCACTACCTTCTATCCAGTGCCAGGATCGTCCTAACTCTCCTTGTAGAATTCCATGACGTTTGTATACTCTTTCTACAGTTCCGTCGCCGTCTAAATCTTCAATGATGAATTTCTTCATTAATCCAAGCCATTGTAGATATCGAACAAATCCGCCAATTCTTGTGTATCTTGTATATTCGATATTCATTTTGCCTGTTTCACTAATACCTGTGGCAGTATAGTCGAATGTTCTTTCCAGTGTATAATAAATTTCATTGTTGGATGTGTTGAAATGTTCATCATAAGAAAGTTTGTCCGCTAAGAAAGTATAGGTATAAAGATCATTATTTCCAGGAATTTCAAGATGGATATCATATCCAAATTGACCCCAGCCTGTTATACTAAAGTTCCGCGGTATATCACTTTTGAGGTTTAATGTAACTGTAGTAAAATCAATGTAACCTGTTTCCGGTCCCGTAACGTTGAATTCTTTTAATGAAAACCCAGTTGTTGTATCCATTACAATTTCATATGAAACTGCATCTTGTCCAACTTTTTCCAGCATACCCATTGCTATACCGATTTCATTGTATCTTCGTATGTAATCCGTTTGTTCTCCTTTAAACAACCCCATCCTAATCTGAATAGGATCTCCAGGAGATGCAGCTATCAACGCAAAGCTAACCATAGAAATTCCAAGTAATGTAGGGAGCATATAAAGAAAACGCCTTATTGCATAGCTTCTCATAGACATTTTTTAACATCTCGTTTTCAAATTTGCAAATTTATAACTACAAATTTCATATTTTTTTCTTTTTTAAACTTTTATAACCTTCTAATATATCTCATTGCTCATATATAGGTATTACGATAGATAATAAAAACTATATATATCAAAATAAAAAAGGAACATATTTAACAAATCTTTTCCAAATTAGTTAAATGTAAATTCATTCTTACTATAATATTCAAAAATTTCTAAAGCAAGTTTTTGACTTATACCTTTTACTTTTACTAAATCATCTACACTTGCATTTTTGATGTTTTCAATACTGCCAAAATGTTCAATTAGCATCTTAATTCTTTTTTCACCAAGATTAGGAATCTCTTCAAGAGAGGATTTGATCATTTTTTTAGTTCTTCTTTGTCTGTGAAAACTTACAGCAAATCTATGAGCTTCATCCCTCACTCTTTGTAAAACTTTTAACGCATCAGATTTTTCATCTAAAATAATTGAATTTCTTTCATCAGTAAAGTGAATTTCTTCAAATTCTTTTGAGAGTCCAATAATGGGGATGTTTAAGCTAATTTTAGCTAATTCTGTTAAAACAGAACTTATTTGACCCGGTCCTCCATCAATTAAAATGAGATTCGGATTTGGATTTGTTTTGGCTAAGCTACCAGTGAATCTTCTCTTGATCATTTCTCGCATTGATGCGTAATCATCTTGGCCTTCAACTGTTTTTATTATGAATTTTCGATAATCTCTTTTCTTAGGCTCCCCATTCTCAAAAACCACGCAAGATCCTACAGTATCAGTTCCAAGTAAAGTTGATATATCGTATCCCTCAATTCTTTTTGGTTCTTCCTCAAGATCTAAAACATCTTTTAGTTCCTGTAATGCTTCAGAAATCTTATTCTCTCTCATTTCTTGTGCTTTAGTTATTGTATGATAATTAATTTTGGCATTTGAATATGCAAGCTCTATAAATGCCTTTTGTTCACGAGTTTTCGGTCTTACAAATATTATTCTTTTTTCCTCTAGTTTTTGTTTATCTCTTAACCAATTGTTGATAGTAATTTCATCCTCAATTTCTATCTTTGTTAAAATTCTTCTTGGAATAAAATCTGTTTTCGAATAATATTGTTTAATAAATGATGTTAATATTTCATCCTCATTCAAATCATAAGGTAAATCCATAACAAAATGCTTTTGCTCAGTAATTCTTCCTTGTCTCATTGCTAGTATTTGGGCTAATGATACCTTTTGAGTTTGATAAAGACCAATTATATCATATTCAGCATTCCCATCTTTTGAAATAATTGTTTGTTTTTGAACCAGTTTTTCTAAAGCAAGAACCTTATCTCTCAATAGAGCTGCTTTTTCGAAATTCAATTCCTTAGAAGCTTTTTGCATTTCTTCATTTAACTCTTTTATTAGTTCTCTTTGTTTTCCCTCAAATAATTTGATGAATTGCTTAACCGTTTTCAAGTATTTTTTTTGTTCAATTTTATCAACACATGGTGCTAAACATCTGTCTAGTTGAAAAAATAAACAAGAACGTTCAACTTTACCATCAATTATTGGTTTTTTACATCTCGCAATTGGAAATATTGTTAACGCTTTTTTTAATGCAATTCTTAATGTTTTCACATCAGTATATGGTCCAAAATAAAGATCCTCATTATCTTCTCTGTTTCTTATAATTTCTACTCTTGGATATTTTTCGCTAATAGTTATTTTTAGATAAGGATATGTTTTGTCATCTTTCAACCTAATATTTAGTTTAGGTTTATGTAGTTTTATTAAACTGTTTTCAAGTATTAATGCATCAGTTTCTGTATTTGTAACTATAAATTCCACATCTCTTGCTAAATTTTTAATTGATAAAGTCTTTCTATCAAGAGCTCCTTCAACAAAATAAGAGGTAATTCTCTTTTTCAATGATTTCGCTTTGCCAATATAGATTACTTTCTCTTCATCATCCTTAAAAGAATAAATTCCTGGTTTATCTGGAAAAGACTTTATTCGTAGTAATAAATTATCCTTATCTTCAGCAGTCAATTATATTCACTTTTTATTATTGTACTCTTTAAATATCTTTTACACTAATTTATAAGATATTTTAGTTAATTATCATTTTTACATTATTTAAATCTAAAGTCCTTCTCTTGGTGTTTTTATAGCTCCTTTTTAATTAACTCTTGGTCGATTAGCTCAAATGATATCATAATGCATTGTTCCACTAAATCGAAGGGCCCAATGAAAAATGAGAAGAGGAATATGATTATTAATGTCACAACAACTATTCGAAAATCTTGAATCAATTAGTAATGATTTAAATTTCTCTAATATTTTCGAAAAAATGATGTTGGAATTGTATCCAAAAGTCAAAGAGTTAAATTCTCGAATAGCATTAGATTTAGGTTTTCTCTTCATTTATAGACACCTTGAGGATGATGATGAAAAGTATGAATTGTTAGATTTTTGGCGAGAAAAATCTACTCACCAAATTGTACAGCTTCCTATGGGTGAATTTCATTATAGACCATACATTGACTTCATCTATCTAGATAAGATCATGAATGGTTTGTTTATAGAGACTGTCCTAGAACAAATGTCGAAATTTCAGAATTTATCCTTTTATGAATCATGTGCAATCCTATTTGATCTAGAAAGATATTATATTGTTCCTTTATCAGAAATGGATGTCAGGATTATTAAAACAATTAGAGATTTAATTGACACACAACAATATTACACTAATGAAATCCTATCAAAAAAATTGCAAGTGCGTTCTAATTATATCAGTCGACGAATCGGTTATCTAAGAAATAATGCTTATTTCCGAGTTACTGGAACCGTCAATTTTCCTAGAATTGGTTTGAATTTGTATATCATTCTTATTGAATCTACTCCTGAATTTCAAGAATCAATTCCCAAATATTTCTCTTCTCCATATACAAGAACTATCCGTCGATGTCCAAATCAGCGTTTTGACTACATTGTCTCCTTAACAATTCCGAAAATTCATGAAAAGAAATTATTCGAATATCTTGTAAAATTAAGTGACTCAAATAGAATTAGATCTTTTTATTGTGATGAAGTAAAAACTATTTCAAACAATCTGAACTTCACTTATTATGCGTATTCAAAAAGGCCATCTGTTTTATCAGCTAATAAGCCCGGATTCTTTATTGATTGGTTTAAAGAACGAATTTTAAGTTTGACTGAAAACTCTGATGATCCCACTAAGGCATTTCACCGTTTCTCTTTTGAGGGTAATCCAGTAAAAATTTCTGAGAGAGATCTGAAAGTTATGACATTATTTAGAAGAGATTTGGATAGCTCTGTTCGTACAATTTCCAAAAGATTATCACTTTCTTGGGATGATACTAATTTTCACATTGAGAAAATTAAGGAATTAATGTTTCCGATGATTTTATTGTATTATATGGGTTTAAATCAATCCGCAATCTTATTTTTTGAAAAAATTTCGAAAGAAAATCTAAATTCAATTGAAAAGACTATTCTTAGAATGCCTCAAGCTTTTTCGTATACATTTAGAAGTGGAGGAGCTATAATAACAGTCGATTTAATGAATGGTGCCCATCGATTAAATGATTTGGTTTGTGAAACTCTTCCAACAATAAAAAATACTCAATTTTCTTTAGCATCTAAAACAAGCGGGATTTTCCGTCCTATTCCTTACAAGTTCTATAAAGAAAATAAGTGGGTATTTCCTGATAATTTCTTTTTATTTAAAGAAATAGAGTAAAGTTTTCTTAGCATGTAAACAGCTGTCGTTTTATACGAGTTGTTAATTAATTATTAAACTAGCATTGTCTATCGTGTCACGAGGAAAAAATAATTGAGGTCTCGAGTAAAGGTCATTTGTAGAGGTATCGTTCAAGGTATTGGCTTTCGACCTTTTGTTTATCAAACAGCAATGAAATTGGGATTAACAGGATTTGTAAGAAACCAGGGTGATGCTGGAGTATTAATCGTAGCTGAGGGATTAAAGAAAGTTCTTCTGAAATTTGTTGATTCTTTAAAGTACGATAAACCTTATTTAGCCAAGTATGAGGATTTTCAAGTTACGTGGAGTAGTTCTCAAGATGAATTTTCAATTTTTGAGATTCAAAAAAGCTCGAAACGGAAGATCGGTGGTGTTTCTTATCTTCCACCTGATATTTCTATTTGTGAAAAATGTTTAAGTGATATGGAAAATCGTAAAGATTATCGATTCAAATATGCTTTCACTTCATGTGCGATTTGTGGACCACGTTATACAACTATCACTAAACTTCCATATGATAGACCTAATACAACTATGATAGATTTTCCATTTTGTGAATCATGTAGTAAAGAATACAATGATCCACTTGATCGTCGACATCATGCACAAACTACTTGCTGCATAAGATGTGGACCAACATTATCACTTTATAACAAAAAAGGGGAAAAAATAGAATTACATGATATATTCAAAGAAATTAGCAAATTAATCTCTAAAGGGAATATAATAGCAATTAAGGGAATAGGTGGGACTCATTTAGCATGCTCAGTATATAACGATGAAACAATATTAAAATTAAGAACCCGCAAAGGTAAAAGGAAATACAAACCTTTTGCAATTATCTCAAGTTCAATTGCTGATGTAAAGAAATATGCGAAAGTCAATTCCAATGAAGAAGAAATAATAACTAGCTATCGAAGACCCATTGTATTACTCGAGAAAAATGATCCTTTTCCTTTATCAGAGTGGATTGCACCAAAATTATCCAATGTAGGTGTAATGCTCCCTTATTCCGGGATTCATTCATTAATTTTAGATGAAATAAAAGATCCAGCTTTGATATTGACAAGTGCGAATCCCTCCGAAATACCAATGTATATTGAAAATGATGAGATCCTGGAAAATGCAGGTGAACTCGCAGATTATTTTTTGTTACATAACAGAAGAATTTTCCAACGTGCAGATGATAGCGTTATACGTTTTGCTAATGATAATCCGGTTTTAATCAGACGATCTCGTGGTTGGGTTCCAGAACCTATTAATCTCCCATTTGACCTCGGTAATTTTTCTTCATTGGGAGTTGGACCACTTTTAACATCAACCGGAGCAATCGCCAAAACAAATCGATGTTTTCCTACACAATATATTGGTGATGTGGATACTCTTGAAACTCTCGCTTTTCTTGAATCAGCTATTAATCACATGACTTCATTACTAGATATAAATTCCTATGATTCAATTGGAAGTGACTTGCATCCGAATTTTCTCTCTACAAGATTAGCAGAGAAATACAAAAAAGAACATAATGCTCAATTATTTAGAATACAACACCATCATGCTCATGCCGCTGCATTAATGTTAGATAATAAAGTACCAAAAGAAGAAGAAATAATTTCAATTATAGCTGATGGAGTCGGTTACGGCTCTGATGGTAAAATTTGGGGAGGAGAAATCTTCCATAATTCCTATACAGAATTTAAAAGAATAGGACATCTTGAAGAACAACCAATGATAGGCGGAGATCGTGCTACTTATTATCCTATTAGAATGGTTGTAGGTATTTTAGGAAAGAGGCTATCCGAAAATGAGTTATCAGATTTACTTTTGAATGTTTACCCAAATAGTTTGCCCGGCGGAGAAAATGAAATACAAGTAGTTCTTTCACAATTAGACAAAGGAATAAATGTTTTCAATACTACAAGCACAGGTAGAATATTAGCAGCATCAAGTGCATTGCTTAAAGCTTGTTATGAAAGAACATATGAAGGAGAACCAGCGATAATTCTTGAAGCCTTAGCTCAAAAAGGCAGATTAGGAAAAATAGTTTTTGACTTACCTGAAAAGAATTCAGGAATAATCAACACTACTTCTATGTTATATCAAGCCTATGAATATTTAATCTCAGATGAGAAACCTGTTGATATTGCATTGGCTATTCATATTTACTTAGCGAATCAATTTGCGGATTTAGCAATTGACTATGCATTATCTAATTCCATTAAGAAAATTGGTTTTACAGGCGGTGTTGCCTATAATGATTTAATCACTCGTCAAATAGCCAAAAAAGTAAATGCTGCTAATTTAGAATTCATACAACACAAATCTTTACCATGTGGAGATGGTGGTATCAGTAGTGGTCAAGCAATAATTGCGGCATTGAAAGCTAAAGATTAGATTAAAGAAATTGTAATACATGTATTACAAACATTACTTCTCTTGATTTGCTAAAGCTGTTTGTTTCTTCAAGTTTTGTACATTATCAAATATCATTTTTGTATAGATCTTTATCCATTTCTCTTTTTCTTCAGGAGTTTGATTTTCCAAGTTATTTATTGTAATCAAATCCAGGAAATTTTGCGATAATTCATTGAAATCTGATAATCTTGGAGAATCTATAATATTAAGAAATGCTGCTACCATTATTGTAAAAATTGCTCTGATTAGATTTAATCTAGCTTGTTCTAGTGTTCTATAAAACGATCTTTTGGTAACCCCTCTTATTTTCCCTCTTTCTAAATAACTAAGTTTCGGATTTATTTCATCTGTTACAAGATCCACAATTAGAGTTTCCAGCTGGATTTTTGTAAGATTTGTCCATTCTTTTGAGCCTTTACCTGTAGATTTATCATCTTCATAAAATAATCTAATTATTAGGTTCTCTTGTATTTCCTTAACTCTTAATTTTATATCTCTTATTTCTTTAGTACTCATTGAATCACCAAGTATACAATATAATACGACTGACAACCATGACTATAAAATGTTTCTGTTTCTCGTGAATAACTAAAAAAAAGTCTAAATATTCCTTAATAACCTGACAAATTGTCAATAAAATCAAGAATTGTTGACATGACATTTTTCACGAAAATATCGCTTTTTTGTTATAAAAACAGATAATTTGAGTAATATTTGTATTACAAATAATACATAATCTGTAAAATATGATGTTAAACACCCAAAATCAGAAGAAACATATTACTGATCAGGTTATCGTCTCAAGTTTTAGCTCTTAGTTGCTTTCAAATACAAAAAACACGAAAATATCAATTTAAATGGCATATGATATGGAATAATCCTGCTTAAATGAATAATATTAGACTATTAATTGAGATAAAGCCTTAATATTAGTATAATTGTCTGGTTTTGATAAAGAAACAATTAAATAACTGTTAATTTTCATCAGAAACTACCATAAAGTATTACAAAAGCTTGCTTCTCAGATAACAGATTGTCCATGGTATTACATGTATTACTTGTATTATCTTTGATATTTTTAACATCAAGAATTACTTCTTATTACTTAGGTCTAACGTTGTAATGTTTCCAAATGACGGAGAATTACTGAAATAAGTGAGAAATATTTGTTTTCTCTCAAACTTTAGTCTTATCGGATATCAGCTAGGATTTTATTCAAATAGGAAAGTAATATTGTTAATATATACAATACTTGAATTATTTAAAATATAAATAATACTTGTAATACAAATATTATTTATCATACTTATAATATTATATACTTTAATATTATGCTGATTCCATAATCCTCCGAAATCTGTACCTATATGGATCCTATTTACTCCTAATATAATCAAATCGCTGAAATATCTATAATATTACTTGCATTACAAGTAATACAGAATATGTTCTAAGTACCTATATAATATTATATAGATTATCATTTAGAATAAGTTTTAATTTTTGATTTTTATAATTTAGATCTTGTGACTAAAATGAAAATAATAATTAATATTACATGAATTATTTGTAATACATGTAATACTTGAAATAGCTGTAATAATGTTATTAGAATCCGTATTTTGATGCTATATCAGGAAACTCCGTTTTTATTGTACGTATTATTGCATCTTCAATAAACTTTGATCTATTCAAATATTTTTCATCAGTTAAAGTGTTTAAGGCATCAACTAATTCCGATCTTACGGTAGCTGAAATAACTGGTCTACTTCTTATACCTGCTCCACCTTCAACTTTTCTCCTTTTGACTTTTTTTACACTTTCTTTTGGAGCTATAGGTTTTTCTTCTTTCATTGGTGGCTGTTTAGTTGTTTTTCTTTCTTCTTCATGAGTAGTTTTTCTGGTTTCATCTTTTCTATATTTCTGTAACAAGCTCATCTCATTTACCTTCTTTTATAATTAATACTTGTAATACATGAAATATAAATATTACTCAGACATTCTATACTTCACTTAAGAAAGATTGATAATACTCTGAGACAACTTTTGCTATTTCGTAATTAATTTCACCTTTTCCTTCTTTTCGTAAAAGAGCATCTGCAGTGACGCTTACTGAAGCTCTACATAACAATCTTAAATCTCTAGGAATACCTCGAGAGCTATCGGCCAGAATCTTAGCAGCATCTTCTTCAAATGGGTAAATTGAGAAATCATCGATATCAAAGCTACTGATTTCTCCTTTTGCATAAGCTATTCTTCTTCCAATGAATTCACGGGAATGTTTCCATTCAAATCGAGGTACATCTATTGGTTCGCTTCTATCTGCTATCTGTGGTAAAACTGCAGTTAATGCTTGGAAATATTCACTAGTTCCAGTCATTATAATTGTTGCAATTGGTTCTTCAGTTTTCTCCGCATTCAAATCAGCTAAATATTGAAGTTTACTAAAAATCTCATGTTGGTTTTCACTTATATCCTCAGCTAACAAAACCGATCTTATTTTTTCTTTCTCATATTTTTCTATAATGTCTTTACCTACTGAATCCATTATTTCATCGGAATCATCAGATTTGTTGAATTTAACATTAAAACCAATTGCGCATAATCTAGCAAATTGTCGAGCGTGCAATCCTGATCTATCAATATAAGCAGTTCTAAAGGCATTACCATGTAGATCTTGTAAATTTTGTATATCTCTTCGAATTAAAATTAGATGAGTTGATTTGCCGACACCTACAGGACCTCGTAAGAATATTGCAGGTCTTTCATTTGATACAACAATATCTACTAATGATTCAAGGAATTCAGACATTTCCACTAATAATTCTGGATTTGGTAATGTAAAACCCAAAAATGGATTTCTTCTAAATTCCATATGTTTTATCCATGAATCTAGGATTTCTTTTCTAGCCTCAAAATGTTTGGTAAAAGGTGATACTTTTTTTTGGATTCCTGACAATGATTTCACCCATTCTGTAATACATGTATTTCTTATTTCTAGAACTAATTATTAGATAACATTTTTTTTATTAAAAAAGTGTCGGTATTCTTGAGCGAATT
>DAOVHJ010000112.1 GCA_030671945.1 Candidatus Heimdallarchaeota archaeon | reverse complement strand
TACCAGCTAGAATACCAGCCCAAATTGTCTGATCTGGACTTGCCGCTCCGAAGAACAGCGCTACAATAAAGATAGTAACAGAACCAACAATCGCGAATACAATTATTGCTATGTTGATTTTCTTTCTTTCGAAATTATAGAAAAGCACAGAAAATCCAACAGCGATAAGTAACAGCACTCCGAAAATCATAATGAGGGTCGTACTGAGCGAAATTCCTGAGAAAAGAATCGAAAAAGCACTTTGTATGAAAGAGATGGGAAATCCGTTCATTCCAAAAAACCAATAGAGTATGACAAAAAGATCTATTGCAACAAGAATTCCGAGGTTGGTTAGGATATTCTTCCAATTGGCTGTTTTTGTTTTAAAACGTCTGAAAAGCACATCATAAGGTAAAACTACATGCCAGATTGCTAGTACCATAACTGTTGTCAGATGATGAACTAATGTAATAACTACAGTCATGAGTATTGCAAGAACCAACATACGAACATCTTTACTCTCTAAATAGCGATAAAGATAGAATACCACAAAAGGCACGATCCCCAGAACAGCTACTTCAGGAGCAACATTTTGATTTCTATAAACAATAAGACCAAAGAAAGACATAAAAAACATAGATAGTAAAGCAACAGTCCTCGAGCCAGTCAACCTTCTTGCTAAAACAAAGAAAATTACTAGTTGCACTGAACAAATTATTTGTGGAAAAACAAAAATAGCCCAAATAAATGGTTCACCATTTGTACCCAATAAATACTCTGCCATTATCAGAATAAATGTAAATCCTGGCGGGTCTCGAGCAATATCTCCTAAATTGAACCAGCCTTCATAAAACACCTCCCGCATATGGCGCAAGTAAAACCAACCATCGTAAGCGGTTGGCATTCCTTCTCTGAAGAGTCTCCAAGCTCTAAACAAGAATCCAAACAATGTGATTAGAATTGTTAAACTAATGATTAGAAAGTCACCTTTAGTATAACCTCGATTTTTTCTTTTATTGTCATCTGTGAATATCGAGTTTATTCCATTGGAGTTTTTTTCAGCATTATTTAATGCCACTAAACTTGACCTTCCTTTCTAAATTTTAGAATATCGTAATATCCGTAAACTCACCAATCAGCAGTAGGAATGCAAATAGCTGAGCCAGTATTATCATAATTCCTTCAAAAGACGTAAGCCTATGGTCATCCGTCATTGATCTTTTAACAAACCAAATTATACCCGCTAACGCGATTAATTGAAAGAGCATGAAACTATCAATTGGTGCAGTAACAATTGATGCAAATAAACCAAATATTAAAAGTGTCATTTGTAGAATGCCACCGAGAATATTTCCTAAAGCAATATCTGTTTTTCCTTTTGCAGCAGCAACAACTGCAATCCCGTGTTCAGGTATAGCGCCTGCGAAACCAACAATAAGTGCAACTATGCCAATAGGAATGTTTGGTACTTCATGCAAAACTGTTTCCACGGTATGACTAAGTAAATAACCACCAGCTGCTATCCCACTAATGCCAAGAATAACTAAAACAATAGCTGTCTTCATTGTTAAATGGGGGTGCTCCCTTGCGGGTGCAGTAAGAAATGGATTGCCTGATGCTTTACTAGTTCCAGTGTAAGTTTCCTTTGTATCTGGACAAGAAGGATCAACAATATTGATTTCTTCGGGCGTATCTAGGATTTTTCGATGAGCATGTTCCGTTATTTCTATCCTTTCAGCAATTTCCTTAGTATCAGGCATTTTCTCATCTAGCTGACTTCTTGTGGGTCTAGTAGCTCTCTCAGTTCCATCATATAATTCAAGTGCTTTGGCTTCTCTACTTTTAATAATTAGATAAATTAGATAAATGAGATAACTCACAACTAAAGCTATACCAGCCATTTGTGGTAGTTCTCCAGTTAATGTTGTGCCCTCTTCTAGAGGAAACTCTCCTGCATTCAATTTGGTTATTATAGAATTAATGAATTCAACAACCCCAACACCGAAAGTTAATAGAGTAGCTACGAAACCCCATCTTAATAAAACTCCTTCAGCCATGATGGTTTCTTTTTTAATCTCAATGTAACCTTTCTTTCTACCACCAACAAGAACTACAATACCAAGAAGAATAGCATTAAAACCTGCTGCAGCTAAAGTGGTGTAAAAAGCTGTAACAACTAAATTTTGGCCAATTACAGGGTCTGTGGAAAAGAATTGCCCTTTAATCAACATGATTCCAGCTGCTACTGCTTCTGGTAAATTACTTGCTAAACTTGAAATCACACCGGCCACAAAAGCAGTAAGCCCAATTGTCCGCATAATGTTATCTAGACCATCTACTGCCCATTCGCTTGGCCTAAAAGCTAACCATAAACCAAGTAGCGCTGCTGTAATTACAAATCCTACTAGTATTCCGGTTTTTTCAGCATCATATAAAATAAACATCGTAATGGTTGCTGCAATAAGAAGAAGAAGCAAAACAAATTCATACCAAGGCAATTTTATGATGGACCAAAGACTTCTGTATTCTTGAGGTTCTTCTAAAACTATCATGTCCTCTATTTCTGCTTCTGGTTCAAAAGCTTCTTCTGTTTTAGTAGTTTCCTTTTCTTTTTCCGCTTTTCCTTTCTTCTTGTCAACCATTTCTAACTACCTTGTTCTTTCATAATAACTCTAGAGGATAAATAAAATCTTTTTGTAGGTGATTTAATTCTGACAAAATTTTCTTGTATAGAAAGATAATTAGATGGAAAGTGATAGATTTATAATTATTAAAACGTAAAATCTTAACGAAAAAGGGGACATGTCGTTGGAAATTGCGGAAGATCTTGGTTTAAAAACTTACAACATCACTGCTAGTCAATTACCTTCAATAATTGTGAAGCTGTTAAAAGTAGGTCGACCATTCTATTTACCAGCAGTAGAAGAACTAAATTTGCCGGATGTTACTATTGATCAAGTTATTCTCGTAATAATTGATAATTTTAGTTTATTTGAAGTAATAACTTACCAGCCAACTTGGATGATAAAGAATCTAGAAAACCTTTTGCTCATAGACACAGAATCCAAAATGAAATCACTTTCAGGACCAATGCTTGAATCCACATTTTTCAGTAAGGATAGTCTCACCTTTAATTTGCTTTCTGCCCTTAATTTCAATGGAAAACAAGTAAAGGCGATTGCTCGAGAAGAAGATGTCCCTAAGATAACAAATGAACATTCACTCGTACAAACAGAAAAATCAGACGTTAATATCTATGTGCAAGCGATTAAAGCAATTAACAGAAATGATTTGCTTGTTCTTCATTTTGCTGATTTCGATGAGATGTATGAAAGATATTCTATGAACCCACCTGAGGATATTGCTTCAAAAATTATGAGACGAACTGATAAATGGTTAAATCTCTTTTGGCAACAATCAATAGATGGCACAGTTATGCTAGTAGTTGGGAATGATGGCAAGAAACCCCTTGAAATGAATCTTCAAGGACAAGCTGCCGAATGGAAACGAGCTAATTTACCCATTGGCTTCATCAAGTTCCCAAAATGATTTCTTTTCGTATTTTCATACAGTTGTTGTTAGTGCCAATATTATTATGATTAATGTAATGACTAACGCCAGTGCTCCAATAGTTATACAGAACCATCCAAAATTCACTTTCTTTGCTAATCTCAGAAATAGTTCTATCGTAGCGAATCCTACAACTGCTGAAATTATTACTGCTAAAATCATTCCATACCATGGGATGCCTGCAAATGAATATTCTCCTTGCACTAAATCTATGATTATTATTAGAATATTCCCACCAATGATTGCTGGAATGCTTAGGAGAAAACTACCACGTAAAGAATCTTCTTCATTTACACCTTCTATCAACATAGTACCAATAGTTGTTCCTGATCGTGAGATTCCTGGAATTATGGCAAGACCTTGAGCTAACCCAACAATCAGCATTTCCCAATTTTTCATTTCGTAGAGAGATTTCTTTGCGGTTTTTCTTTTCGAAACTAAAATGAATATTCCAGTTGCAATTAAGAAAACACCAATAATCAATGTTATAATATCTCCACTTGCTAATCGGCCATTCGTAAAATAGAGGGCACCTTCTGCCAAATAATACTTGATCACAAGAAGAAGTGGAACTCCAATAATTGCAGTTCCTGCCGTTGCTATTAGAAGGAATTTCCAGAGGATTTTCCTTTTTTCCGATTCTGTAAATTTTTCTTCTTCAATAGATTCTTCTTCTTTTTCTATTGTTTGCACTTCAGCATTCTCTTCGTTTTCTTCTTTCTTCCTTGATTTAATATTGAAAAGCAAAAAGATATCTTTCCTGAACCGAACTAAAACGGCAAGCATTGTTCCAAGGTGGAGAAATAATGCAATTGCTACAGCATTGGTTGGATCTCCAAACCAGTTTAAGATAAGAACGACTTGACCTTCACTAGAAACAGGTAGCCATTCCAATAATCCTTGTACTATCGCAAGTAAAATTATAAGACCAATTCCAACCGCCATTGTATCTGCCTTCTATTCAAAGAAAAATAGAACTTGAAATACAAAAAAGTTTTCAATCATCTAACCATAATTGATAAAACTTTCATGTTTTTAAACGATATAGATTCAATATATATAGTCTAAAAGAAATAATACAGCATGTATTAAGGAGATAGACATATGGTAAAAGTAAAAATTGTAGCAGATTCAACTTGTGATCTACCAATTGCTGTTATTAAGAAACTCGATATTGAGATTATACCCGCAAATGTTATTTTTGGTGATCAAATGTACTCACATTATGATATTAGCAACGATGAATTCTATCAGCGACTAAAAAAAGGTGAAATGTCATCAACTGGTGTTCCTGCTCCAAAGGTTTTCAAAACGGCATTTGATAATGCCCTCAAAACTGCTGATGAATTAATCGTTTTCACTCTTTCAAAGAAACTCTCAGCCATGTTTCAAACTGGAACTCTTGTTGTTAACAACTTCTTTGATGAAAGGGTTACACTTGTTGATTCAGAAACTGTTACTTTGGAAATGGGAATAATAACCTATCTTGCAGCAAAAAAAGCTAAAGAAGGAGCTTCAAAAGAAGAGCTGTTACAATACATAAATGACTTTCTCATTCCAAACTCCCAATTACTAGGTATAGTTAATACTCTAAAGTATTTGAAAAGAAGTGGTAGAATTAGCACTATTTCTTGGTTGATAGGCTCTGTTTTATCTATAAGACCAATCGTTCGCATGGAGGATGGATTGATAAAATCCCCGGGAAAAGTTCGGGGTAAAGAACATGCTTTAAGAATCATGAAGAAAGTTGCTGAAAAAATCGTAGCAAATAAAAAATCTGATTCTATAATAGTTGGACACAGTCACGACCTTGAAAGTGCACTGAAATTTGAGAAAATAATTAAGGAATTACCAGATGCTCCATCTGACATTATAATAGGTGAGATTGGTCCGGTTGTAGGAACACACCTAGGTCCAGGAGCAATAGGATTTGCTTGGATCGGTGATTTTGAGGAAGAATGGATAAAATAACGTTCAATCACAAGTAGCTAAGTTTTCATCCACTTTTTTAGATTTGACAAAGAAACCTATGAGCATAAATAACATTCCTATTCCTACAAGTATGAATTCAATTCCGTTTAAAATTTGAGCATTTTCCCATGCACTAGCAAGAACATTTGATAGAATATTTGGAATTAGTGAACCTATACTAAGGCTGAATCCAGTTAAGAAGTACTTTAAACAAAGTCTTATGTTTTCATCTTGTGTGTGTTTTAGAGCTCGTGAGAAGTGGATGAAGATTATCACGATTATAGCTATACAAATGGGATAAAATATCCCCATAAAGAAAGGAGAAGTTTGGCTATCTGCAGTTTCCCCACCACCAGATTTTATCGAATACCAAAGATTAGAACTTGTATTAGTTAACCCAAATAAAAGTCCGCCTATTGTTAATACCACAAGAATTGCTGGTACAAGAATTTCCCATCTAAAAGCAAAATGAGTGCCAAAATTGAATGCTATCGAGCTAAGCATCAGTAATACTAAGCCACATACTAAAGACAAAGCATAGATTTTTGTGAGAACTAGCATAGCAGTAGGATCACTTTGCGAATAAACAAAAGCTCCAAGTGGTAAAAAGACATAACCCACTGCTAGGAAGAAGAAACTACTTGCGAACAACCAATTTATCTTTTCAGTTGGACACCTCTTTAAAACAATAGTAATAATGATTACCAGCATAACGAAACTAGAAGCACCTACAACTAAACTGAGGTAGTTTATCCAACTTAATATCATTTGAATCCCAGATTATTAACTCTCAAGAAAAAAAGAACTCAGACGTATTTAAAAATTCTTTCGAGTAGGTATACTTTTAATTATAGATCATTCAGTTCCAAGTTCTACTTCAATATTCTTAACATAGACGTCTCTTCCACCACTAATCTTGGTGTTATTGGATTTGCATTTTGGGCACTCGAAGATATTCACCAAATCAACGACGAAATGATCTACATCCTTCTTCTTTGCATCAACAGATCCATTATACCCGCACTCTTTGCAATCAATTTCCCCTTGCTGTCCTTCAATTATCAAATCTGCTTTTTCTGCCAAGGTACCTTCAGCTGCAATATCAAAGGCAAACTTTAGTTGACCGGTGTTTAGCATAGAGAAATCACCAACAACTAATTCCACTTTTTTAATTCTGGTTGCATTATTTTTTTTAGCAACATCAGTGATCGTCTCTACAATTCCAACCGCGGTTGAATATTCGTGCATTAATAGTACCTCAAGATTTTCTAAACAACTAACACAACTACCATTTATTGATAAATTTGTGTATTCAACTTGTGAGGTGGAGAAACTATTACATATTAAAAACTATAGTAACAAATCCCCAATAGAAAAGAAAAGTAATAATATATAAGGGAGAAAATAACCTTTAAATTACCATTCCCCTCAAAAGGAATCAGCGAGGAAGAAAAATTGTCTAAAAGTAGTAAAGCTAAGAAAGGAAAAACCGCAGAAAGAAGAAATCTCAGAGTAATTTATCCAGAGTATTTCGATAAAAACCTGACTTGGCGAATGGGTCGAAGAGTATCAACAAAATTAGCATTTGATGCCCCAGAGCTAAAGAGGGTTGCTCTAGCAGCTAAAAAAGCAGGCTACGAAGTATTTCTAGACTCAGAAAAACATTACTCAAAAACTTGGTATGAACAAAAAGGAAGATTACTAATAAAAAAAGATGGTTCCAAAGAGAACCAAATACGTGAAATAGCTCGAAACCTTTCAAAAGTGAATCTACCAAAACCAAAGGCAACTAAGAAACCTACAGATAAGAAGAAGAAGGTAAAGAAGGGTAGTGTCTATAGACAGAAATCTCGCTAATTAATTATTGTTTTTCAAAAAACTAAACCGGAAGTGTAACCTCTGAAAAAACTTGGTAAAGTGACAACAGTTAACAAGAAAGGAACTTTCTTAGTTAGATCTACAAAACCACATAGATTAGGTATACAAGTTGTCAACCAAGAAATAAAGAGATTGGGAAAAGTGGTAGATGTAATCGGTCCAGTAGCGGCTCCATATATTGTAATCAATACTAGGGACGCTCAAGCACAAACGAAGAAAGGGGACATTGTGTATTTATTGGATAAACCGCCACAAAAATCAAAACGTCCTCAACAGAGCAGATCCGGAAAACCACGTTATTCTAAAAAATCTTACTCGAAAAAATAAAAAGACCTGAAAACTGCTTCTAGAAACCATCTCGAGTAACAACTTGTGACCTCTAATTGAGTCTCTT
>DAOVHJ010000282.1 GCA_030671945.1 Candidatus Heimdallarchaeota archaeon | reverse complement strand
GTAGGAGCCAATGGTTTTTCTAATAAGATATCACAATGCTCTAAAACTTGTAAAGCAATTTTCTTATGAATGGCTGTAGGAATTGCTAAAACAGCACCTGATAATTTTTCACTTTTCAATAATTTGTCTAGGTTATCATACCTGTTCTCATTGGGAATTTTATTAACATTACCAATGGACTCTAGTCGTTCCTTATCTGCATCACAAATGACAACTTTGTCACAAAAACCTTCGGATTGAAGTCGAACAATATTTCTAACGTGATTCTTTCCCCACTTTCCTAAACCTACAATTGCGATTGTCTTCATGGATATTCCTCTGAAATTGGATTCACTATTTTGTAATCATTTTAAAATCTTTAGTAGTTTTAGAAAAATCAATTAAAGAATTCTGATTAAAAGTCTTAAAAAGATATAAAAAAACAATAGAATGGTTTTTGTATAGCAAGGAATTGTTTATCTTTAGAGAAAATCCGCAAACAGGATCTGATTATAATGGAATTTGAATCCCCTCTTTCACCCCATAAAGCATTAAAGAAGACTGAGAAATTTTTCGAATTAAAAGTGAATAATTCAAAGATAAAGGATCAACCATTAACTAAAAAAGATCCGCAATTTCTTGAAATGGGTGTTGCTACAGTTTTTGGTGAGATTTTTTGGATGAAAATTCACGCTAAAAGAACTAAAACAAAAACCGCGAAAGTGTCACTTATTGGAAGACCTTCAGTTAAGCACTTATTTCTTTCAGCTATTGTTTCATTATTATCTGGACCATTTCTCTATATGGCTATTAATAATGAGTCTGTCATTAATTATTTACTTGCTGGCCTTTTAGCTGCTGTTGGGATAGCAAGTATGTTATTGCCATTATTCCGAATAAAAAGAACCCAGCAGAAACTAAAAGAAGCTCTCTCAACAGAGGATCAATTCGAAGAAGAAATAGAAGCAAAAACCAAAACAGCTACAACATCCAGATTGGCGCTGGACTAGGTCAGTTATTTTTAAAAGAAATCTTCAATTATACCTAATTAGTAACTATTAAAAATCCGAAAAAATATCTTTTGAATAGGTTAGTTACCTCAATTTCCTCAAGAAAAAAGATTAAATAAAAAAATGAGTATAAGTTTACTGAAACTAATAGAGTGATAAAAATGTCAGATGATAACCCCATAAAGAAATTCCTTGGAACTGGAAATTACTTAGCAAGATTAACATTCGCTCCCAATAGGAAGAATTATTCCTCAGCAATGAAAGTAAGAATCGAAATTTTTGAAGGTAGAAATGAAGACATAGAGTTTGATTGCGAAAGTATTGCAGAAGTTGCTTCTAAAATCCATGATTTTTATCAAGAGAAAACAGGCATGGAACTCGAAGTTAGACGGTTAGCAAGATGGTTCATAGAATACTTAGAGGATGTTGGAATAATTCCTCCAGAAATGAATTCTCTAATTAGAGATATGGAATCAACACCACAAGAATTAGAAGCTAGAGAAGGAACAGAATAAAGCTAAGACGAATATTTCTTCGTCTATTTCATTTTTCATTTATCAATCACAATTATTATAAGTAGTTTCAAATGATTTTTGATTATCTAAAGCCCGGTAGTGTAGGGGCCAAGCATCCAGGACTCTGAATCCTGGGACGGCGGTTCGAATCCGCCCCGGGCTACCATTACTCATTTTTGAGTAAACACTTCCTTAAATTCTAATCATTAGCTTTTATGTGCAAAATATTAAATAAGATTTGCAGTTTTTTTAGAATTAATGCTCTCTGCTTGAATTATTCATTGCCAATCCAAGATCCAAGCATTAAATTGTTAATTTTTGACAACGTTATCTGAAGAGCAAAGTTCAAGCAAAGAATTAAAAACAAGGTAATTAATGATATCCTTTGAATATCAAGGAGACAAATAATATGTTTGAAGAGATCCGTTGGCATGGTAGAGGTGGACAAGGGGCAGTTACATCAGCTAAGATACTTGCAGAAGCTGCTCATAGTGAAGGTAAATTTGTCCAAGCATTTGCATTCTACGGTGCTGAACGAAGAGGTGCTCCAGTTGAAACCTATACTAGGATTTCCGATTCACACATCAAGCGACATTCAGCGATTTACAATCCAACTGTAGTCTCTGTGCTAGATCCTGCCTTACCAAAGATTCTTTTTATGAAAGGCATTACAGAGAACACAATTCTAATCGTTAATTCAAATCACGAAGTGGAGTTTCCTTCAGAACTGAAATGTAAAAAATTCTGGATTGATGCAACTCAAATTGCCATCGATTTGGGATTAAGGGTTGCTGAGAGTTATATCACTAATACTATTATGACTGGTGCTGTCGCTAAAGCATCTGGTTTGGTGAAACTTGACTCTATTTTAGATGCAATCAAAGGTCAATTTGATGAACGACTCTGGGATCAAAATTTAAAAGCTGCTGAAAGAGGATTCAAGGAAACTCATCCATATGGAAAAGGAGGAAATTAACAATGACAAAAAGTAAAGATGATTTTAAAGTTGATACCTGGATTTCCAAACCGGAAAAAGGTGCAGCAGGTAAAACTGGTTTATGGAGAACTTTTCGTCCTGTTATAAATCACGAAGAGTGTACACGATGTGAAATATGTGTTCTCTATTGTCCAGAACCCGTCATTGAGCTTAATCCTGACGATCCTTCTCACGAAAAAGGGAAGATAATAATTGACTATGATTATTGCAAAGGTTGTGGTATTTGCTCCAATGAATGTCCTCAACATTGCATTGAAATGGTTAAGGAAACTGAATTTATTGAGGAAGATAAGGAGGAGAAATGAAAAATGACTGTAAGTAAAAAACTTCCAATATCCATAGGGCATGATGAGCCGAAAACACTCATAATCAGTGGAAACTATGCTGCTGCTTTTGCTGCAAAAATGGCCCGTGTTGAAGTTGTTGCAGCTTATCCAATAACTCCTTCTACCGATTGCGTTGAAAAGTTAGCTGAATTTGTAGAAGAAGGAAAAATGGGAGCTAATTACATAAAAGTCGAAAGTGAACACAGTGTTGGCGCAGCATTAATTGGTGCTTCTGCAACAGGTGCTCGGACTTTCTCATCAACTTCAGCTCATGGTCTTATATATATGGCTGAAATGGTTTGGTGGGCAGCACTTGCTAGGCTTCCTGTAGTATTAAGCATTGTAAATAGAGAATTAGCACCAGCTTGGTCAATTTGGGCGCAAACACAGGATTCAATGAGTCTACGTGATTCAGGAATTATTCAATATTACTGCAAAAATGCCCAAGAAGTATATGATACAAATTTGATGGCTTTTAGAGTAAGTGAACACGAGCATGTCTATATGCCTTCTTTAGTTTGTCAGGATGCCTATATTCTCTCACATACTAATGCACCAGTTGAGTTACCTTCACAAAAAGAGGTAGATGATTTTGTTGGAACTTATAATCCTGAGCATTTTATTTTAGATCCTAAGAATCCTGTAACACATAGCAATCTATCTTACCCAGTACATTATCGGCAAAAAAGATTTAACATTATGGAATCAACTTATCGAGCAAAGCAAATCATAAAGGATGTTTGCGCCGAATTCAAAGAAAAATTCGGAAGATTCCATGGAGATTTAATTGATATTTATGGTATTGACAAGAAAACTAAGCACATCATAGTCTCTCATTCTTCAATAGCTGAAGAAATAGAATTATCTGTTGATATGTTAAAAAAGAAAGGATATGATGTGGGCTTGGTGAGAATTCGTGTTCTAAGACCATACCCTGATGAAGAAATGAGGGAGGTTTGTAAGAATGCTGAAACGATTCACTTTATTGAACGTGCTCCTTCTTATGGATTTAAAGGGATTATAGCAATTGACACTATGGCTGCATTATAT
>DAOVHJ010000137.1 GCA_030671945.1 Candidatus Heimdallarchaeota archaeon | reverse complement strand
TCTTGCAGCATGAAGCTTATGGCAATATTATCATAACAATCAGCCATACCTATTTTGTGCCCATAGTTTTTGAAGGCAAGGTAGGCTCTTTTGTAATGGTTTCTTGACTCAATCATATTACCTTTTTCAAAAAAAATCTCCGCTAAAATTCGATGAATATCTGCTAAAATTACGTGTTCAGTTGAGTTTCTAAAATATTGAAATGCTAATTCTAAAGTATTAAATGCCTTTTCTGTATTCCTTGCTTCATATGCTTTTTTTCCTTGCAAGTATTGCATTGTTGCTTCTTCTTTTTGCTTTTTCTTAGACATCTTCATCCTCTAGCTCTGATAAGACTTGGAAAATTACGTTTTCAAGTTTAAATATTGACAATTACTATTATAAATAATTCATATACATTTCTTTTAACAAGTAAAATAGCTTATATTTACATATTTGAAAAATCTAATGGTGACTCGATACTTGGCAATCCGATTTCCCCTTAACCGACCCTCTTTGCATCTAGATTATTTTAGGGATGACAAGGATAGAATTTGTCAAGTCTTAACATGGCATCATCCCCAAGATAGAAGGTTATGTATTGTAAAATATGATCTTGGAGAAGGTTATTGGATCTCTCGAGAGACCGGGAAACAGTATAAGCGCATCTTGAAAAGTTATAGTCTTGAAGGACAAGATGATAATTTACAACTTGTGAAGGAAATAGAACCGAGTTATTTGTATCATAGTGTTATGTACGGTGTTGATTTTCTAGCTGTCCCATTCGAGAGGATTAAACATTATTATTATCCGGAAATAAGATTACAAGAAATCTTTCAAGAAAATACTAAACTTGATGAGTTGGAGCGAAAAGTCAAAACGCTTGCAGAGTTACTTCATGAACATCTCAAGATTCCTTTTGAAAACATGGGAATCACAGGATCCATTCTATGGAAAGGTCAAACAGAAAAATCAGATATTGACTTTATGATTTATGGAAACAGCTTTGCTCAAGGTTTTAATGAACGATTTCCAATAATCTATGATGAATTTCCTGAGATTAAACCAATGTCTTTAGATAAAAGTAGGAGATATGCGGAAAGTATAGGTCGTAAGACCGGCTTACCTATCTCATTATCTACAAAATATGTAGCTATAAAAAAATGGTTGTCAGTTTTTAGTGATACAAATTTATCATTAATATTTAGTCCGACTCCTGAAGAAATACCGTTTAACTATGGAGAACAAAAATTTACCCCTATGAATTCAATTGATGTTGAATGTGTTATTTCAAATTCAGATTTAGGTTATGCTTATCCAAGCATCTATGAAATAAAAGAATGCAATATTTTATCAGAAAATTCATCTACATTTGATTTACCAATAGTTAGAATTCTATCATTTGAAGGAGCTCTTACAGGATTTTTCAATAAAGGAGATTCTGTAGTCGTTAGGGGATTACTTGAAAAAGTGAAAGATAGAAAGAATAATTCAGAGTATTATCAAATTATTCTTGGTACAAAAGAATGTATTGGGAATGAGTTCATTGTTTTCAAGGAAGACTTTCACAAATATCTTGGTTAATATTCAACAATTTTGTTAAATTCCCTTCTATAGATATACATAACCCAAATCCCACCATGTTCTAGCAAGAACGGACAAGATTGAAAATACTGTGCTTATTACTATGGAAATTATTGCTAATGTTCGCTGTTGTTGTTTTTTCAAAGCTACTATACCAACTATTGTTGATGCTAAAGCAAAAGCAAAACCAGCCATATTTGCGGCAAAACATGGTATTACAAAAAAGACTGTAGCAAATATGACAAGCACTAAAGCATTACGACCTAGTACTTTTTTTTCAATTTTAATGAGTTTTTGCTGTAATCCTTCAGCTGTTCTTTGTACTACCACATCACCTGAAGAGATGGTTTCTACTTGTACTGGTTCTTTTTTAGGTTGAGTTTCTAACTCAATTTCATTAATGGCTGAACCACAACTATTGCAAAACCGATCATTACTACTTATTTTTTGACCACATGAAGAACAATTCTCAGTTTTCGTTTCATCCACAAAATAACCCTCCATTTTTGAAAAATTATCTTTAATTAGGCTTCAATTATTATGTTTGTTTTCTCGAAATTAAAACTTTCTTTGAGATAAAGAGAAAAGTGATTAAATGTTAAGAAAAATGATACAAAAGAAAGATTATTATTATCTTAAGTAGAAATTTAATTTCGTAACCGGATGGAGCTACGAATATGTCCGAGAAATTAGTAAACACAGCTACTGAGTTTCGTGATGAGATTCCCGAACTCGAAGGTCTTCTAATTGGAAAATTAGATGGAGAAGTATTGTGGGGTGATACACTCAAGGATTTAAATCATAAATTAATTCTAGCGAGTGCTTCAGTTGCTGTTCGTGCAACGGAAAAAATCAGCCAAGGAATTGACAAAAAGAGTATCAATCAGTTGGATATCGAGATATCCGGTGGTTATGTTACTATTATTGTATTAAAGAAAGGCTTAGTGCTTGGATTTTATGGTGAAGATGCTCGAGCGCAATTAGGCATCATTAAGAAGAATCTAGGAACTTTTGCCCATAAAATTGAAAAATTAATCTAGGAATTCTCCTTTTTTTCCTTTTCATTTTTTGCTTTACCCATATCTGAAGATAGATTACCCATAAGGATACAATCTAGATGATACTACACCTTTTTGATGAGGTTTAATATCATCTATCAAACAAAGGTCTCGAAAAACATTAAAACAAGTTATAACTTGCGAAACAATTATAGCTTTAATAGAATAAATATTATTAATAGTAATGTCTGAAAGAATTATTGTCGGAAGTTAATATTACCACAAAGAGGATCTGGTGGCAGGTGAAGAAACGCTGGTACACATAAATCGTCTCGTTCTTGAGAACTTCAAGAGCTATGGTAGGCGGAAAATTACTCTTAATCTTACTAAAGGATTAACTGTCATTAGTGGACCCAATGGTTGTGGTAAATCAAACATTTCTGATGCAATACAATTTGTGATTGGACAATTACGCTCGAAAAATATTAGAAGTGAGAGACTTGCGGGAGTTATTTTTTCAGGTACAAAAGAAGGACACAAAACTGCTCCGCATGCGAAAGTTACTTTGGTCCTAGATAATTCGAAAGAACCAAAAGAAATTCCAATTGCAACTGATGAAGTGCACATTAGCCGAAAAGTCTACCAGGATGGAAGAAGCGAATATTTGCTAAATGGATCCCGAATTACTCGAGGAGAAATAATTGATACTTTGGCAATTTGTAGTATTTCAATAGATGGGTATAATGTTATTAGACAAGGTGAAATCGCTAATTTTGCTAGCATGTCTTCACTCCAGACTCGTAACTTGTTTGAGGAAATTGCAGGTATTGCTGCTTATGATGAGAAGAGAGACAAAGCACAAAAGAACTTGGATGACGCTCGAACGAAATTACGGATTGCAACCGTTCGTTTAGAAGAATCTATGAAAAATCTTGTTCGATTAGAAAAGGAAAAAGAAGATGCTCTTAGGTACCAAGAATTAAAGGTTCGAATTAAAAATACCGAAGCAAAACTCATTCATGCTCGTATTAGAGAGATGAAAGAACGAATAACAGAAAATGAAACTAGTATTAACAACTTGAAAGCAGCTCAAACACAGGCTGAAATAACTATTGAAAACATGGAAACTGGAATTAAAACATATGATACTTCACTCGCTGAAGCAAAATCTAAGGTAAAAGATGCCACCACTCAATCGTTTAATACTCTAAGTAAAGAGATTGAAGAATTGACTAAAGATCTGTCAGAAGAAACTGCCCAGAAGAAACAAATCTCAATTGAATTAGATGCGCTAAAACTTAGAAAGGACACGATGGAAAATCAATTAGAGAAAATTTTCGAGGAAAACTCCGAACTTGAGACATACACTTCTTCTACCAAAGATCAATTAGATGGAGCAGATGATACTCTTCTCAAAATCCAAGAAGAATTAGATTCGAAGAGAAAGGCTCTCGAGAGTTCTAAAAGTAGTGAAATAATGGATCAACTTGAAGAAATTCGTTCGAACTCAACTGAAATGAATAAACGGAAAGCAGAATATGAATCACAATTAGCAATTTACAATAATAATTTGAACATCACAAATTCGAAGATTGATGAAAAAGAGAAACGAGTTGTTGAAGTGGCAGGAATTTTAGCAACCTTTCTTAGCAGAAAAGCCAAGTATTTAGAAGAAATTTCTGATGATGAAAAACTAGCAAGAGATTTAGAAGTAAAAGTTAGTGAATTAAGAGAAGAACTCGAAACTGTGGAAAAAGAAATTGACGATAATGAGCTTACTCTTCGAGAATCAGCTTTAAACATTAAAAGAATTCAAACTGAGATAAGTACTACTAAGAAAATAATGGAAGAAGTAGCAAGTAGAGACAAGGGAATAAAATTAGTTCTTAAAACACGAGATGAAAAGAAAATAAATGGAATATATGGAACAGTTGGGGAGTTATGCAAAACCCATCCGAAATACTCTGTAGCTTTAAATGTAACTGCTGGAAATAGAACAGATTATATTGTTGTAGAAGACGATGAAGTCGCAGCAAAATGCCTTCTACTAGTGAAAAATGCGAAAGCAGGAAGAATCAATCTTCTACCACTTAATAAGATTAAGCCTCTTTTAATAGATGTAGATTTGAAAGAAAAAGGGATAATTGGGAGAGCCATTGATTTAGTAGAATTTGATAAAAAATATCGGAAAGCAATAGAATTCGTATTTGGACAAACACTTATTGTTAGAAATTTAGATGCTGCAAGAAAAATCGGTTTCAATTATCGATCGGTAACATTAGAAGGAGATGTAGTAAATCCATCCGGTTTAATGACAGGAGGGTTCTATAAAGGGAAAGAGAGGACAAGAATATCTCTCATTGTAGAAGATGAAAATCAATTACCTGTTCTGGAAGAGGCTTTTGTTAATCTCCAAGACGAAAGAAAGAGATTGTTGGAGTATCGAACAGAAATTACCAAAGATTTGAATGAAGAATTACTACAGCAATTGAATGATGTGCTAAAAAATCGCGATTTAAAACAAAGAGAAATTAAAATTACAGAAGAAGAAATAGAGATTCGTAGTAAAGAAAATCTAAGAATCCAAACAGAATTAGAAGAATTAACAAAAGAATTTGAGGAAGTTGAAGTTAAAATTGAGGAGTTACTTAAAGCACGAAAGGATATTGGAGTAACTTTAGATACTCTTCTTGAAGGTGAACTGAAATTAAAGGAAGAGCTTGCTGTCAGTGGGGTTCAAGGAATACTTGGGGACATTAAAACAAAAGAATCTCAGCAACAAGAAATCGGGGAAATCATTTCTAATTTGAAAATGGAGCATTTTAAAATAACTACTAATTTAGAAAAGAACTTGGTTTTAGTGAAAGATCTCAAAGATCAAATTGAGGGTATTGAAAAACAAGAACCGGATAAAGAAAAAGAAGTCAATGGAATTCAAGTTAGCATAGATGGGTTAACAAAGAACTTGGAAGATAAAAAAATCAAAAGGGATAATAGATTCTTACTTATTGAACATGGTGAGAGTGAACAAGAAAGTCTGGACCGAGAGCAAAGAAAATTACGAGAACAATTAGAGGAAGAACGAAAACAGCAAAACCAAAACATGCTTTTAATTGATAGATTAGTTAATGAAAAAATAAATACTGATAAACAAATTACTGAATTGGAAGAATTAGCGGTTGAGAGAGACTTACCCTATATCTTTGCAGAAGATGAAGTCATTGATATTGAAGTTCTTAAGGAAGTAATGGCAGGCCTTAAAGCAGAATTAGAGAGTTTACCAGAAATAAATATGAAAGCAGTCTCTCAATATGAAGAAGAACAGGAATTAAATAATGAGCTTTTAGAAAAACGCAAGCTAGTTGAGAAAGATTATGAAGCTATTAACAAGGCAATAAACGAAATTGAAAGTGAAAAACGAGAAAAGTTCATGGTTGTATTTAATAACATCTCTAAGGACTTTAACAGAATTTTTGGTATTTTATCACCTGATGGCAAGGCAAGATTAGAACTTGAAGATTTTGATGACCCTTTCAGTGGAGGGATAAACATTATGGCTAATCCGGGTGGAAAGAAAATTCTTAGCATGCTTTCTCTATCCGGTGGAGAAAAATCATTAACTGCTTTAGCAATGATTTTTGCTATTCAAAGATACAAACCAGCACCATTCTATATTTTTGATGAAATTGATGCTTTCTTGGATATTAATAATGTATACAAAGTAGCTACCCTAGTTAAGGAAATGAGTAGAGACACTCAAATTGTAATTATTAGTCTCAGAGCTCCAATGATTGCTGCCGCTGAGAAAATCTTTGGAGTAACAGCAGGTGAAGATCGATTATCACAAATTGTGTCAGTTTCGCTCGATGAAATTATGAAAATTGTTGAGAAAACAGATCTGCCTTCAGAAGCAGAAGTTTATGATTACTAAAACACATGATTGATACGTTAATAAAAGAATAAGTATGTAATAAAAATAACAGAAATGGAGCGCAAAAAATGGTTCAAAAGGATACAGAAATGGACCCACTCGCAGGTCAAACATTAATTGATGAAGAGTATCCTTTTTGGTTACGAGCACCATACAGACTTCTTACTGATGTTACTCAATTCAGGAAGATAGATCCGTGGAGTCTTTCGATAGATCAATTAATTACACAATTTGTTGAAGAAATGAAACTTCTGGATGACATTAATTTTCCAGTTTTAGGTAGAGCCATTCTTTCCTCATCTATACTTTATCGAGCGAAGGTAACAGATTTAATAAAAATTATCGAGCAAACAGATGAGAAAGACGAAAGCCTAGATGTAATGGGATTCG
>DAOVHJ010000145.1 GCA_030671945.1 Candidatus Heimdallarchaeota archaeon | reverse complement strand
CTATTTGATGGTTTTGAGAAAGGAGAAATTGCGTTCTCAGACTCACTCTTCCATTTTGGTGTTATTTGTCCTTCCTTAACAACCGGCGGAAAACCAAACATAACCATAAGAGTAGTTCCTATGGCTTTAGGTGATTGGGCAGAATTAAGAGACAAAGATCCTAAGAAGTATAAGGAGAAGAAGGAGAAATGGGCAAATTATGCTATTGATAAGGTTGAGAAATACCTCATTCCAAATTTACGAAAACATATTATTGTTACAGACATTTCTACTCCAGCTACTTATGCTCGATATTCTGGCTCACCAACAGGTTCCATTTATGATATGGCTCCATATACAACTAATTTCGGCAGATCTCGTTTGAAAATGAGAACTCCCATCAAGGGATTATTCCAACCACGATTTGTTCACGGAGTCTTTGGTTCATTACTTTCTGGATTACAAGTGAATGATATGATTCTAGAAGGTAAGATCATGAATGGCATGGCTCGATTACCAAAGAAAATTGAGGATTAATTGAGTCTACTCTCTCCTCTTTTTTTATTTTTTTATGTATTAAATCTCTGAATCAGAAGTACTTGTTTCTGCTTCTACTAGTGATTGCTTACGTTCTCTAGCTTGTGCTAGATAATAGGTTAGAATGGATTCGAGGTAATCTGTAGAATAAGTGTTTTCAGGTGTTTCCCAGCAGCTTATTGCAATTCTTCCCGTTTCACCTATATCATTTGTTAAGATGAAATAATCTTCTATGCTTTTCTTATTTGTACCAGCATTTCTTAGTTCCTTTTCTATAGAAAAATTAGTAATATCTTCGAAGCTGACTACGCCAAAAGTATGTCTATCTTTCCATGTTATTTTCTCGGGAGTAATTTCGATTGTACTCATTTTAATAGATATTCTAAGAGCGATAAAAACTAGCAAACTGAAGAACAAGCCTACGAATAAACCCATTATGATGTTTTGCCAGGCTAGCATGTTATAATACGCTTCTGTTAAACCAACATTTGATCCGATAATCAAAAATATTGAAAAGCTAGATCCTATGGCAGTTAATGCACCTCTCCTCATGACCCCTCCAAATCTCACGCTTGCTTTTCTTGAAGCCCAAGTAAGAAAAGCAATCAAAATGATTATTGGAATTAGAACTATTGCAAACACAGAGAAAAAGGCACATACTTCTCCACCACAAGTTGTACAATTCATACAATTTCCACAATCAGTGCAATAACAGTCACCCATGTAATAACTCCCACAATCGCAACTTGAACAACAACTTTGTGCTTGTGTTTGAGTTACTAAAGTTGCGCTTTCCTTAGGTTGAAAAGATCTTATCTGAAAGAAAGTTTTACGTCCTATACTTGCATCGATACTATACTTTACTAGTAGACTAATGATACCTCCTGAGACTAGTCCAGCAATAGTTCCATAGAGAACGAGCAAATCTGAACCAAACATTATGAACATGCCAATAGCACTAATAATAACTCCCGAAATTAAACCGCCTATGACTATTTGTACAACCCCAAAACTAGCTAGCAACCCAATTAATGCTCCAATGTTTAATCCAAGAGTAATCCAAATCAACACCCCAAAAACAGGATAGCTCAAAGTTGTTTCAGTAACTGATTCCAAGGCTTTCATGATTAAACCAAAAAGGGATCCTACAGCTGCTCCAAGAAAAAGTCCAATTATCGCTCCAATGAAGATATTTGTACCAATCCCTAATCCATAGCCCGAACCATAGTCTTCTACAAAATGGGATTTTAAAGCAATTAGGAGTAAACCACCAAGAATGAGTCCACTAACAGCACCAATGCTTGAGCCTATGCTCAAAATGGCATATTCATTTGTAATGTTAGTTTTCATATATATTAAATCAATTAATGCACCAACCCCCGCACCAAGAAGTAAAGTGAAAATTACTAGCAGTAAACCGTTGAGCATGAACTTCTTTTGATTATATTTTAACTGGAATCTAAAAACAGTTGACTCTTGTAGTTTTGTGAGTAACTCTTTATCTTCTATATCTATTGAATACTCACTATTCTTAGTCAAATTACAACCCACATGGTTCTAGATTATTTATCTTTGTCAGTTAACACATATATAATTTAGTAAATAGAATAAAAGGTTCTCTTAAAGCAAGATTCACATTAATGTTTTAATTTGGAGAACAATACTTTGAAAATATGCCATATGTGAAATCTTTTGATGGGACTAAGATATACTATGAAATACTAGGAGAGGGGATTCCGCTCGTTTTGCTTCCAAGTTGTGGTGTTTCTTTAGATTACTGGAAATACCAAGCTCCTCTTGCTTCTAAGTATAAATTAGTGAAGATAGATGTAGCGGGAATTGGAAAATCAGAACGAACTCGAAGAGAATTAACGTATCCATCATTAGGTGCAGATGTTAAAGCTGTAGTCCAAAAAGAACAATTAGAGCAAGTGGTAATTTTGGGTTTAGGAATGGGCGGAGCAATTGCTCTTGAAGCAGCACTACATTTGAAAGATAAAATGCTCGGGATAATCTCAGTAGATTCACTTTTACCAGGCACTATGTATTACGGAAAGAAAGCCACAAAGGATGAAATTGAAGAAGTCATGAACCTCTACAAAGGAAACTACCAGGATTATTATGATAATTTACTCCGTGACATGCTTGTTGACAGAGTAAGCTCTGAAATGATAGAATGGTTTGTTGATATAGCAGGATATGAAATAAATGATCCAGAAATCTTACGAGAAATGGTACGAATAATGCTACCACATGATTATCATGACATAATTGAACAAGTAACTTGTCCGATTAAATACTTGCTTCGAGGAGGATATCGAGAAGCCAATTATGTCTTAGAAGAACAGAAAAATGCAAGATTTATTGATAATGTAGGACACAATTCAAACTTAGAAGATCCGGAAACATTTAATCGAATAGTAGATGAATTGATACAAGAACTACTAGAGAAGCAGTGATCATAATGAATGTTCAAGAAATAGAAGATATTAAGAAATTACTCGAAACGTATTTTGAAGGAAATAAAGAAATAAATGCAAAGAAGATTCTCTCAACTTGGCATAAGGATGCAATGATAATCTCCACTGAAAAAACAGTCGGCATGGAAGGATGGGTAGAGTTCGAAGAATACTACATGAAGAAACTGGATGGTGATAAAACTAAATGGGATATTGATTTTGAGATAGTATCACTAGATGTCTTCAAAGGATGTGCAATTGTAAGAGTAGATGTGAAATACAAAGTAGATCAAGAAGTCTTTGGGGAAACACAATTCCTAAATCTGCTGAAGGATGACAAGGGTTGGTTGATTTATAGTAAAATCTTCAAATTTTATCCACTAACTTAATGAAAAATTAATTCAATAAATCCCCAACATAACCTTTTAGTATTTTTCTTCTAATACTAACTTATGAAGAAATTCAGTAAGATAATCGTAATTTTGACGATAATTATGGTAACCCTTGGAACTTCTGGATTTCTTGTTTATTATTTCGTTTTCAGAGACAATGCATCAACTATTCCTTGTGTAGAGAGACCATTCACACATTATCCTGTTAATATGACTCGGTTAACGAGTCTTGTTCCATTAGGAAATCTGAATCCCCCAGATCACACATATCCTACAGACCATATGTATTTCTTTACAGATACACTAACTTACCTAGATGGGTTTGAAATATACGCTCCTGGAAACATGACAATTACCTATATTAGAAAAGTAACCTACGATCCACCTCAAGGAGTTATAAGTACTGATTTTACTATTGATTTCGATGTTTGCAGACATGTATCGGGATCGTTTGGTCATGTGAACAATCTGAGTACCTACCTATTGGATCTTGTAGGGGAATTTGGTGAAGAGTATGGTGATGAGGTTTGGAGTTATTCTTTTGCAGGAAGAACATACACATCGTATAGAAAACGTGTAAATATCAATGTATTTGGTGGGGATGTATTAGGAAGGGCTGCAATGGGTGGAGGATATGATTTTTGGTTAAAGGATGACCGAGTAGAGTTGTTTTGGATAAATAATGACATTACAGAATATTTTCAGCATACTGTTTGTCCGTTAGATTATTTTGTTGATGATTTGAAGACTATTCTGCATGCAGAACTTGGAGGATGGATAGCAGTAGATCCACCAGGTTATTGTGGAAAAATCGATTTCGATGTACCAAATACCGCTCAAGGCATATGGCAAAAAGAAGTATGGAGTGGAGACAGTACCGAAGAATTTGGATTAGCACTAGTCTACAGCAATTTCAATGCTTCAAAAGGAGCATTTTCTATAGCTGATGCAGGGAATACCACATGGGATAAAAATGTGTATTATTTTACACCTACCGATATTGGTTTTATGAATCGGAATTTCAGTCAAGTGACAAATGATGGGAATATCTATTATTATCTCTGTGAAGAATTCAAAACGGGAATGATTTATACAAAAGTCATTCTCATAAAGATGACAGCTGATAGAGAATTGTATTTGCAGTTTATTGATCAGGATGGAGTTGAAATACCTGCAGATCCAACCGTTTTATACAATCAAGCACTAGCAATAAAATATATTCGATAATGAGAAATGCATATTAATTGCGTAAATATTCTATAAATCAAGGGTGAGTTAAGTATTGGAAGATCCTTTTAATGGAATGACTCCCGCAAAGAGGGATGAATTAGAGTATGATTCTCTTCTACGGAGCTTAACTGCTAGTCACATTTTTTGTCCTAAATGTGGACATAGAAATATATTCAAATTAAGTAATACAGGCACACAACTTGTGTATTTTTGTAAACGATGTAGTGCAAAATTAAATGCTTATTGGGATAGCTATCAGAATGGTGAGATAACGATTGCTTATTGTAAAGTATGCTTACAAGTAACGTTTGAGGAACTAAAATACTGTATCTCTTGTGGTATGCAACGAGAAGCAGTAGCTGCAAAACGTTCACAAGAAATTTCAAGCAAAATTGGTGATAAAGGACTTCTTGATGAAGAAACAAAGGATGCATTGAGATATTGTGGTCGATATAGAAGTTGTAATCCTTTATATGATTTGATTTTCAGCAGGATATACAAGAAATTTCCAAAAATTTGTTGGTGTATATGCGCATCTATACTGATTTTTTTTATTGTTTTACTAATTGTGTTTTCCTTTACACTATGGAGGTAATTTTGGAGAGTTATTTCTCCAACTGTGAATTAATCACTTCTTTAAAAAAAGAGAGATGAGGTGTCTATACCTCATAAATCAAATTTTGCTCTAAAGTGTATATATACCAAATACTGGCCAGTGATCTGATTCATCAGCCCAAGTTAGAACTTCAACACTATTACAAGTGAATCCATTAAACAAGATGTAGTCTATTCTTCGTCTTGGAAATCGATTAGTATCACCGTTGAATCCTGTTCCATTGATTCCGGTTGGATTTTTTTCTAACCAGCTATCAAGGAATCCGGTTGTGAAAAAGAGATATTCAGTTTCATTCGGTTTTGTATTAAAGTCTCCCATCATAAATGTCCTAGTAGATCCTAATGTCAAATCTCTAACGAATTTTGCTTGTGGGTATCTTTCCTCTGGTATCAATCCGAAATGAGTGTTATAGAATGTAATTAGTTCCGATCCTATACTAATGTCAGTTCTAGTTATTACTCTGTGAGAGTGAGTCCCACTAGGCATGAAATATGTTTCTGCGAATTCGATTGGATATTTCGAGAGCGTAGCAACACCATATACTCCAGATACCGTTTTCGGTCCGTAGTATGAATACATATTCAGATTTTCAGCCACAAAGCGTACCAAATCCATATTACTGAAAGCAATACGCGACATATCTGACTCTTGTAAACATAATACATCTGGATCCGCTCTTCTAATGGATTCCACGAGTCGCAGTAAGTTACTTGTACCATTTTTATCCTCGCCTATATGGACATTATAGGTCATGATTTTTAGTGTCGTTGGTGAAGCTGGCGGTTGTGGATTAACTATATTTATTCCTAATCCTATAGCTGATACTGCTAGAACCAAGCCTATCATGGAATATGCAACAATTTGATTTTTCATGTGTGTTTTCTTTGGGAGCTTCTTAAAGGCTTGAAAGTTGAATCCCTTAATTCCTTTAATAAAGATAATAGGAATTAGAATCATTAGTGCAACTAAGATAATTATTATGTAATATCTACTTTTGAGAAAACCCATTAGTGGAACCCATTCATAATTGAATGCTGATATGTTTAGAAAAGTGACTATCAACAATATCAGTGATGATAATCCGAAAGCACCCCCAAGCTTTCTTGTGCTTGGTTGCATTTTGTTCAGTTGTTTGGTTAGTAACATGAAGTCAAGCAACGCAACTGGTGAGAGAACCGCAGTAGCATACGTGAAAATTTGTTGAACGACTGTTACTCCAGTGGCAGGCAAAGCAGACACTAAAATTATTGATGTAATTAATAAGACATTTAAAATTACAATCAACCAGATTTTCAAATTATTTAGAATTTTAGGTCTTACAGTTATTAAAATCAAGAATAAAGCATTGGAAGCTAGTATTATGATCGTAACGATTTGATATGATGAATCCGACCATCTCGCAAAAGCATTTGGAAATGCTAAGGCAAACCATTCAATCAGAAAAACTCCAAATATCCCCAAGGATAGCAGGAAGACTTTTCCGAACCTCGCTTTCTTCCCTGGTAATGGTGCTTCTTTCT
>DAOVHJ010000169.1 GCA_030671945.1 Candidatus Heimdallarchaeota archaeon | reverse complement strand
TTCATCTATGAAGAAATAACCAATGGATGCAATAAATCTGAGAATTGCTATTGCTGAGAACATTACTATCACCATATATCTAATTTTATCCTCTTCTGCAGCAAATGGTGCATTGTTTGTAATTGCAGTTGCTATAAAGCCGGAACATAAAGAACCAATAAACGTTAAAATCCCCCAACCGACTTGTTGCAGACCACTATATGCTCCCATTTGCTCTTCAGGAGCAATATCTAAAACATAGGCATTCATTGAGACAGTTATAAAGCCCATAGCTGAACCCCCAATAATATTTGATAGAAGCAGCATTTGCCAGTTGCCCATGAATACTGCTCCAATCATAACTAAAGGTATAGCAAACATAGCTGCACGACCATATATGATGAAAGGTTTTCGTCCAAATCTATCGCTTAGTTTACCTCCGAAAAATAAACCCAAACTAAAAAAGACTGAAAACATAGCATTAACTATTGCTATTTGTGGAAAATTCATTTTAAGAACAGAGACCTGTGCTATTGGAAAAATTGGCCACATTAAAGACATGATCAAACCAAACACGGAATTGACTATAAAGAATTTAGTAAAACGCTTATCCTTTAAAGCAAGTAGCATTTTTGGTTGTTTCTTTTGGACACCTGATTTCTTTGTTTCTCTGAGAAGCAATGCTCCGATAAAGCATAAAAGAAAATTAATTGCTGCAACACCAAAGGCTATACCATATTGTAATCGTGGTTCAATTTCTGGTATAAAGATAACGAGATCACGGAATTGTAGATGAACATTAAATCCTCCGTATTCTTCAATGATATAAAACACTCCGGCAAGTGCAAGCATTAAGCTTACAGAAACAGCTGTTCCCATCGCAGATAAGCGACCCATGAAACTAGCTCGTTGTTCAGTTTTCGTAACATCACCTAGAGTGGCATTCCAAACTGGAACAATAATACTAAGAGCAGTTGCTTGAATGATTGAAATAATAATTAGCATCGTGGGATTATTCAGAAATATCAAAACGATCATGATTGAAAAACTTAGGAAAAACCCAAGTAACAAGAAATATTTTCGACCATATTTATCGCTTAATCTCCCTATAGCCCCTTGAAATAGAGAACCCATTAAATTGCGTATGGAAGTTATGAATCCCAAAGCACTGGTTGTAACTCCAACCAAAACAGCAAATGCTGAAAAGAAATTGAATAAAAACGACTGCCCAGTAGCATTCCCTATAGATATTAAACGGAATAAATTTAATCTCCTTTTCTCTTCTTTTGTAGTTTCATCTGATTTCTCGTTAGAAGGGTCACATTCCTCATCTGGAATCTCTTCTACAATTATTTCACCTTCTTTCATCGAAATCAGTCCTAGAATAAAATTAGCTTAATATGATACGTTTTTCTTAAACGTTCAATAAGTTTTAAACATTTGTAAAGAAGTTATTATGTTAACTTTTATGACAAAAAAAACTTTCTACTCTACTTTTCCGAGATAAATATATTTATAGAATGTAGAATCTAAGGTTTTGTTAAAAATGATAGTTGATTAAGTTGTGGAATCTTAATGCGATAACTTGGCCATTAGATCAAGAAGATAAATTTACTTTCTCTGTTGAGGTTTCAATATTCCTTGGTTTCTTAATTATTACAGTTTTACTATTTGTCCTTATCAAAAGATATCCTCAACTTACCAAGAATGTATGGATTGAACTAGTTATTGGTGCCCCTTTTATGAGCCTAAAAGGTCTCTTTGATTTCCTAGATACTCTTTATCAGGATATAGATTTAATTCATGACATTTTTGATAGTTTTGAAGCTGTTTTTATTTTTCTAGGAATTATACTGCTTGGTGTTGGTTTACTCCGAATTGCATTATACAGTGCAAAAATATGGGAGGTTAGCTAAAGATGCCAATGTTTGGTATTCGTTCAATAATAGATCATTGGTTAACAGACTTTGATTTACAAGCTGTTAGAGATATATTATTAGAAAGCTTAGCAGTTATTGCATTTTTGTTCTTACTCGTTGTTCTCATTATTGCAATGGCAAAAGCACCTATGCTTATAGGTCGTGGGTCCATAGAGATTTTTATCTTTGTTCTATTGGGGCTTACACATAGTATTATGAATGTCTTTGATGAATTTGCTTGGATTACAAATTATAATTATTGGAAACTAAGTAAAGAAATTCTTTTGCTTGTTGGTGCTGTTCTGTTAGTAATTGGTTTCTTTAGATTCTTCATCTTTTCAGCTAGATTGTTTGGCGAAGATACAAAAGCTAGTACGGAAGTATTTGAAAACATTGATTAGTTAGGTCAAAGTGTTTATATGAAAACCTTTTAACAGTTACTTGTCAAAAGCAAATACGGTGTTTTAATATTGATTGATGAATTCTTCATCTTAAGAAGAGATGGACTAAGCTTGTTCCATATGACTTTAGAGGAGAATTCGTTTACAATCCAGATACCAACAGACCTTTTTGCGGGATTCTCAAGTGCTATTGTTGCTTTTGCTTCAGAGTTGGGTTCTGGCCATCTTTCTAAGATAGAAATTGAGGATCAAATCTATGTTTATAAGGTTATGAAAGATTTAATTACAGTTGCTAAAATGTCATCTGATGATGATGAGACGATTGCTGAACATGTTGTTTCAATCTTGCACAGGGAATTTGTTAAGGACTATAAAGAGGAATTAAGAGGCTATGATGGAACTGTTAGGAGAGATATATTCTTCCCTTTTACAAACAAAGTCCACGAAATTATTGCGAAATGTGAAAAAATTGCAGAAAAGAATCCTAATCTATTAGCTAATATCCCCCCAAGCATTGAACTTGAGGTTATTGAAAAGCTAAGCGATTTCTCAGAAGAGCTTGTTAATAATTTTCCTGATGCTACAATTAAACTAACTCGTGAATTTCAACAGAAACTTCCAGATGATTTCATGAATTATACAATGTTTAAACTTGGTAAAGAAGTAGGCAAGGATGTTGCACAGAAAAAAATTAAGAAGAATGTAAATGATAAAGCGATGTTGAAACTGCTTAGAGAAATAAGTGTATGTTCTTTGGATAATAACATAGTAACATTAAAGATTTGCCCATTTTGTAGGGGGAGAAAAACTAAGGAATATGATTGTGGTTTTGTAGCTGGTTTTATTGAGGGAGCATATAATGATCCTACTATTGAAGTAAGAGAAGTGAGTTGTCATGCAGTTGGCAATAAGTATTGTGAGTTCGAGATTTTTAAAAAATTAAATGAAGAATAGTTAAATTCTATTCTCCTACATTTTAATTTCCTTAAAGAAATCCTGATGATATCTAACTAATCGACTCTTGCCTTGACCATAGACTTCGTGTTTCAATTCACTCACAATTTTTATTTCATCGAACACGAATAACCCATTATCGTATCCTCTTTGGAATAAATCAAATCCATGTAAAGCTTCAAAGAGTTCTTTTTTGAATTCTTCTTCATTATTCGTGAACTCGGGTTCTACAGTTAAGGTTATTTTTGGTTTGTATTTCTCTCGAGAGACAAAGACTTCCCAGAGTTTCACTTTACCATTCTTGAATTCCTTTCTCAATAATTGGTCGAAGATTATTGCAGAGAGTCTTATAAGTCCTAAATTGATCACACTATCAGTTCTACCGATGATTTTTAGTCTTACACTGTCTTCTCCACACGAACAATCATCAGTAGCTATTACTTTTACAGCATCTCTAACACGATACCTGATCATTGGCATAGCTTCTTTGAAGTCTGTTAAAACTAGTTCTCCTGTGAGACCCTTTTCTGCTTCTGTTATTAAGATTGCATCTGGGTGATATTCAGGATCGTTTTCTTCTTTTTCTAACTCTTTATCTGAGATAATTTCTACTATAGCATGGTGACTTGGAAAGTGCATACCATTGTGTTCTTTACATTCATACCCTCCACCGAATCCTTCTGTAAAGGCATATATATCAAATGCTTCTAAACCCCATTTATCCTCTATTGCCTTTCTGAAAGGATCAAGTGATTCCCCGCCAAAAAAGCCATATTTCATATCTTTGAAGATATTTTTCGGATAGATTTTTTTGAGTTTAGTAGCAAAGGCAGCTACTCTTAATTTCATACTTTTTTCCATTTCTGCTCTTGCTTTCAGGATTTTTGGTGTATTGATAGCCACTTCATCAGCCATTCTTAATGTAATGGAGGGAGTTCCTATTATTGCTGTAGGAGTTCGTTTTAGTAATAATCCAAATCCATCTTGAACATATTCTGGGGAAAAAGCAAGAACTTCAACAGGAGTTCCTAGATTTCCAGTGTTTTCTAGTAGCTTAAAGGGCATGGTTCCTGAAATGAATGGTGGTGGTAATACTATAGTTAAAACACGATCTGTTGGTGAAAGAGTATTCATAAGTATATGTGCAGTCGACACACCAGCTAATTTATAATCACCATATGTCCAAGGTATCCACTTCTTATTCCCCATAGAACCTGAAGTTGTATACCAAAAACCTACTGTTTCCGTTAGAATTAAATCTTCTACTGAATGATTCTCCCAAGCTATTCTTAGATCATTAGCACTTGTGAATGGTACTTCTTTCAGTCCTTTATATCCCTTTAATTCTTTCACATCTATGTTTCGTTTTTTCCATCGCTCATGATACAGTGCTGATTTGTATGCTCTCAGCAAAAGTTGTGAGTCATCTAGATGTTTTTCATGTTTTTGATATAATTTCTGGTATTCTGACATATCTTTCAACATCCTTATATTGAATTACTGCCCATTAAGCAATATTATTATTTGTAGTTCTAACAAATTCTAATGTTAGTAATTATTCATTATCTTTGCGGTTGATATTATATGGCATTTGATAACATCCTTTCCCTCATTGTTAAGAATCGTATGAAAAAATTTCGCAAGAAATTATCAGATATAGACCTTGTAACAATTAAAAAACAGATTGAGAAATTTAATTATCAGAAATTAGAACTCGTAAAGAAATACAATGTAGTTACTGGTCTAAAACATGCAGCAAAAAATTCGCATTTTTATAAGGATACAATACCATCACTCATCAAAGAAATAAACTTCAAATCTGCAATAGATACTATTCAAAAGTTACCATTTACAGCATCTGGAGAGATTTCTAAAAATTCAGAACAATTTCTAGCGATACCAAAAGAAGATGTTGTTAGTATTCATTTTACTTATGGTACAACCGGTGGCAAAAAAACAATCTACAACTCAAAAAGAGATATGGAACAAATAAATTACAGCTATACTTTAGGATTTATCAACTGTGGAATTGAGAAGACAGATATTGCACAAGTAGTTTATTCTTTTGGTGTTTGGGCATTAGCTGAGAATATTCTAAGAGCACTCTTAAGTCTAGGAATTATTGCTTTGCCCACAGGAAATTATGTGAATTTTCAAGAACAACAGCAATATATCGAGAAATTTGGGACCACAGTGATTTTTGGTACACCATCCTATGTTTACAATCTCGCTCGAGAGTGTGATCTTCCACAAAAAAATAAGGATAAAATGAAAGCTATTCTTGTAGGTGGAGAAGGATTACCAGAACATCGCAGAAAAATAATCGAAGAGCGTCTTGGAGGAGAAGTCTATATTAATTATGGACTCAACGAGGTTGGTGGTGGAATTGGTTCTGAATGTAGAATTCATAATGGATATCATGTCTTTCCTACAACACACCTTGAAATAGTTGATCCGAAAACAGGTGAACATGTCGATATGGAAGAATATGGTGAACTAGTTGTCACAACATTACGTAGAGAAGCCATGCCATTAATTCGTTACCGCACTGGTGATATAACTCGAATGATTGATGGTGAATGTGATTGTGGGTTGAAATTACCTAGGATAGATTATCTAAAAGGCAGAGCTGATGATAAAGTTGTAATTGGTGCTGCTGAAAAATATTATCCCATTAATTTTGATTTACTATTTGATTCCATACCTGAAGTCAAAGACTATTGGATCGAAATTAGCACAAAAAATGAAAAAGATGCTTTGAGGACATATGTGTTAGCAGATAAACCATCCAAGAAATTAGAGGAGAAAATTATAGAGAAATTTTATACATTAGACTCAATAAAAATTGACATAGAGATCACTAAAACATTGAATGTTCCTGAAGTAGTTT